>CAMMZE010000187.1 GCA_946529195.1 uncultured Lachnospiraceae bacterium | reverse complement strand
CCAAGCCGCAGCATTTCTCCAGAAACTCCTGCTGCATAGCGGCAGCCAGTCCCAGAAGCCTGTCGCTGCGAAGTTCCTGCTTCCGGGGATCTACCTGATCCGGCATGGAAGCCGCCCGGGTTCCCTTTCTTTTGGAATACTTGAAGATATGCATGTCTGCAAACTGCACCTGCTGCACAAATTCGCAGGTCTTCTGGAATTCTTCTTCCGTCTCCCCCGGGAAACCGGCGATCACATCGGTTGTGATGGCTGCATAGGGAAAATACTTGCGTATGATATCACAGCTCTCCAGATACTGTTCTGTCGTATAGTGCCGGTTCATCCGGGCAAGTGTCTCATCACAGCCGCTCTGCAGGGAAAGGTGAAAATGCGGGCAGATCTGAGGGATGGCGAAAAGCCTGCGTACAAATTCTTCCGTGATGATCCGGGGTTCGAGTGAGCTGAGCCGGATCCGCTCCAGACCGCTGACAGCAGAAAGCTTCTCAATCAGATCGATCAGCCTGCTGCGGCCGAACTTGCCGTAGTCTTCCTCCCCGCCGCTGTTTTCATGTGTCCAGTCTAGTCCGTAGGAACTGATATGTATACCGGTCAGAACGATTTCGCGGATTCCTCCGGCGGCCAGAGAGCTAACCTCCCGGACCACTTCTTCCGGGTCGCGGCTGCGGATTCTGCCGCGGACGTAAGGAATCAGGCAGTAAGAGCAAAACTGGTTGCAGCCATCCTGAACCTTGATATAGGCCCTGGTATGGCCGGAGATTTCCGAAATCTGCAGAGGCTCAAAAGACCTGCTCCCGCCGATGTCCAGAACATAATGATTTTCGCGTCCTGCCAGGTATTCCTCTACCGCTTCCACGATCTGTCCCTTGCGGTCATTACCGATCATGATATCCACGATTTCGTCCAGAGAATCTGCTATATCACGCCGCCCGTCTGCATGCGTCTCTTGCTCAGACTCTAGTCTGCCTGGCTGCCCTGCTTCCTTCGCTATTTTGCCCGCTGCGTCCAGGTTTTCCGCCTGTACATAGCAGCCGGCCGCGACCACAACTGCCTCGGGATTCTTTTTTCTGGCACGGCGCAGCATTTGTCTGGATTTGCGGTCCGCGATGTTGGTAACCGTGCAGGTGTTGACCACATAAATATCAGCCTTTTCGGAAAACTCGCAGATCTGGTAGCCTGCACGGGCAAACTGCTCCGTCATCGCATCTGTCTCATACTGATTGACCTTGCACCCCAGTGTGCAGAATGCAACCGATCTCATCTTACGTCCACCTCCGGCTATTTCTGTGTTTTTTACTGCAGCAATCACTCGCAGACTACGATTTCTCTGGTCTCGATCGCTGTCTGAACAAGTTCGTCAATCACATCCTTCAGATGATGCTCGGACCGCTCCATGGCCCGCACGCTCGGCTTGGTTACCGGATGCTTGGCAACGAAAATAGTGCAGCAATCCTCAAAAGGCTGGATTGATGTTTCAAAAGTTCCTATTTTTTCAGAAACTTCAACAATATCATTCTTATCAAAGCCGATCAGAGGTCTGTAGACCGGCAGGGTGCAGACCGCATTGGTTGCCCGCAGGCTCTGCAGGGTCTGGCTGGCTACCTGTCCGATGCTTTCGCCGGTGATCAGGCCGATGGAATCCTCGGACAGGGCGATCTTTTCGGCGATCCGCATCAAGTATCTGCGCATGATGATGGCCAGCTCATCGTGCGGGCACTTTTCATAAATGGCCAGCTGGATATCTGTGAAATTCACGATATGGAGCTTGATCGGGCCGGCGTAAACGGCAACCAGAGAGGCCAGGTCCTTGACCTTCTGTTTGGCGCGCTCACTGGTATAGGGCGGCGCATGGAAATAAACCGCGTCGATTTTGACGCCGCGCTTAGCGATCATGTATCCTGCAACCGGGCTGTCGATTCCTCCGGACAAGAGAAGGGTCGCGCGGCCATTGGATCCGACCGGCATGCCTCCGGGGCCCGGAACTGAGATGGAGTAAATGAAAACGCGGTCACGAATCTCAACTGTCAGGGAAACTTCCGGATGATGCACATCGACATACATTTCCGGGAAGCGGTCCAGCAGATATTCGCCCAGGTCTGCCGCCAGCTCCATGGAAGTCTTGGGGAAGCGCTTGTCGCCTCTGCGTCCGAATACCTTGAAGCTGAAGTTTTTATCCGGATAGACCTCATCCACATAATCGCCTGCTGCCTTGCAGAGCTGGTCCCAGTCGCCTTTCTGCGCCACAGTCACCGGGCAGATGGCCACGATGCCGAACACATGCTGCAGAGTCTCCACGACTTCATCATAATCAAAGCTGTCCATCATCTCCACATAGATTCTGCCCTGCTCCTTGGTCACTTCGAAAGGGCACTCGATGCGGCGCATGGCGAAGCGGATCTGATCCATCAGGCAGTCTTCAAACAGGTGACGGTTCTTTCCCTTGATGCCGATCTCGCCGTATTTTACTAAAAATGCTTTAAACATGTCTTTTCCCTCCCGGGGTAAATCTTCTAAGCATCGGCAGGAGCTGATCCAGTGCGCGGATGCATTCTTCCAGTTCTTCTTTTTTTGTGTCCTGTGAAAAGCTGAAGCGCAGGGTTGCGTCCAGGTATTTCTTTTCCAGGCCTATACTTTTGAGTGTCCTGCTGACTGCCGGATGATTGGAGGAGCAGGCGGACCCGCTGGAAACGTAGATGCCTTTATCCTCCAGTGCGTGCAGAAGCACTTCCGCCCGCACATCCTCAAAGCTGACACTCACGATATGAGGCGCTGCGCACGCGCAAGCCTCCTGCCTGTCTCTGGCAGAAAGACTTCCGGGCAGGAGCCCTCCGTTGATATGGGTACCGGGGATTTTCCCGATTTCTTCTATAAAATAGGAACGCAGTTCATAGAGCCGGGCTGTTTTTTCATCAAACTGTTCAAACTCTATCCGGGCTGCTTCTGCCATACCGGCTGTGCCGGGTACATTTTCTGTGCCGGACCGCATACCCTTCTGCTGACCGCCGCCGTAGACCAGCGGCTTCACCTTGACCTTGTCACGGATCCACAAAAAGCCGGTGCCTTTGGGGCCGTGGAACTTATGGCCGCTGACCGACATCATATCCAGGCCGATTTTCTTTGGATAGATGCGGATCTTGCCGAATCCCTGGACGGCATCGGTATGCACCAGCGTCTCCGGATTGATTTCCTTTACGATTTTAACAATATCCTCCAGAGGCTGGATAGTGCCGATTTCATTATTGACGCACATGATGGAAACCAGGATGGTATCCGGCCGCACAGCTGCGCGAAGTGCCTCCAGATCCACCACGCCATAGCGGTCTGTCGGCAGGTATGTGACCTCAAATCCCTGCTTTTCCAGGA
>CAMMZE010000186.1 GCA_946529195.1 uncultured Lachnospiraceae bacterium | reverse complement strand
CTGTACCTCCGATAATGATATTTCCTTTAAATTAAGTTCAAAATAATGATAAAATTCCCTTCCCAGGGCTCTGAATAATAACTATACCACTCTTTTGCCGAAAAGAAAAGCTTTTTAGTTTTCCTTTGCCTGATAATAGCTGACGATCAGTTCTACCATTCGCTCGTAGGTCCGGATGCCTTCGGTCTGGCCGTTTGCTTTCAGGTAGGCGTCGTTGACTTGCTCGTGGACCTGGGATGCTTTTCCTTCGTATTTTTCCCAGAAGGCGTTGTTGATGTTCAGTTCTTTGCGAACTTCTTCGGGAAGCATGGCCGCGAGCTCACTGTAGGCCTGCATGTCATACTGGGCCAGCTCGTTGCCGCAGTTGATCCAGCCGAGCATGGCGCTGCTGTATTGAAATGCGATATTGTCTGACTGCCTGCAGGCCAGCCAGCCTATGAAATTGGCCTCGTCTTCGCGCATATACCCGCACAGGTGCGAGAGTTCATGGCACATGGTATAGGGGATGTTGTAGGATGCCATTTCCGTATTATAATTTGCTTCCACGGTAAATGGGGAGTAGACGCCGGTTACGTTCTGCACGGACAGGATTCTGGAAATAAAAACCGGCTTGGGCTGCGGATAGGCTGCGGCAAGCTGCGGGTATTCTTTTCCCAGCGCCGTCATGGCCTCCACTGCCTCCTGTTTCCATTCATCTGTCTCTGCAAGCTCCCCGTTTTTATCTCTCTCTACCTGTCCGGAAAGTGTGATCAGCTCCTGAGTCAGGTCCACACAAACTTTTTGCAGACTTTCTGCGTCATAACCGCTGCGGGTCAGACCGGCCTGTTCGGAAAAGGAAGTCGCCTGATAATTCACACCGCAATTGGCTTCGTATACAAAGAAAAGTACACTGCAGGTCGCGGCCAGGGCCAGCAGCCGAAGGCCGAGCCTTTTGAAGGCTCCTTTTTTTCTTTGAAAAAGGCTGGTGACAGATACAAGCAGGAAAACGATCCAGAAGCAGATAAACAGATAAAGCAGGACCTCAACCGCAGAAAAGGGAACTTTCCCCCATGCCCTGCCCAGAGTCCGCACAATCAGCGGATAGATGTTTCCCTTGTAAAGATCTGCAAAGCCCCGTAAATACCGGGAGGCCTGCATCAGAAAGAGACCGCCGGCCAGTGCGCAGACAGCAAGAATCAGCCAGAAAAGGGCTCTGCTCTCAGACCCCTTCTGCTCCTTTAGCCTTCTCTTATTCGTCTTCCGTTTTCTTCTTCCTTTTTTTGCCATGACCCTCTTGCCTTTCTTCCGTATGTTCTGCATTCCATGATACCATGAATGTCCGGATTCTGCACGATTCCTTTTGATGTGACCAATGTCCATGCCCGCCTGCACAATTCTTTTGCTGAATCGCTCGCCACACCGGGTCCGGCCCTTGCATTTAATATTTTTGTACGGTATAATTATGGTATATTTTATAATCGTAATTATGCCATTTTGGTCTGTCAGAAAGGAGGAACTCGTATGATGACACTTGAGGATATGAGACAATTAAAACAACAGATGGGCTACTCCACGCAGGAGATTGCGGAAAAGTCCGGTATTCCCTACAGTACCCTGCAAAAGCTTTTTTCCGGTACGACTGCCACGCCGCGCCACGAAACCCTGGCGACGCTGGACCATTTTTTCTGCACAGCAGTCGGCGCTTACCGCGAGGTACAGGCCATCAAAGCGCGCAGCGGCGGGAACTCTTCCCGAGTCTGTGAAGAAGCAGCCGCTTACCATTGCGCAAACGAAAAGAAGCCTGGCGGCTATACCCTGGAGGATTATCTTGCTCTCCCGGATGACCAGCGGGTTGAGCTGATCGATGGGGTCTTTTATGTTATGGACAGCCCTACTGCTCCGCACCAGCTAGTCGCTGGTGAACTTCATCGTATCATTTCCAATTATATCCGGGAAAAAAAAGGAAACTGTGTTCCCTTCATCGCCCCTTATGATGTTCAGCTGGACCGGGATGACCGCACGATTGTCCAGCCGGATGTTTTTATCGTATGTGACCGGAGCAAAGTTCTCAGGAAACGCTGTTTCGGGGCACCGGATATGATTATTGAAATCCTCTCTCCGTCCACGAAGAAGAAAGATATGGTGATCAAAGCACACAAGTACCAGAATGCCGGAGTTCGTGAGTACTGGATGATTGATCTGGAACAGGAACGGATCCTGACCTATCACTTCGACCAGGAAGAACTCCTGACCATCTATGGCTTTTCCGACTCTGTTCCTGTCGGAATCTATGATGGAGATCTGCAGATCCATTTTCAGGAAATTGCTGACTATATCAGCTGGATACAGGGGTAAATACATAGATTGATCCGACTGGCCGGAAAACAAAAATCACCAGAAAAATCTGGTGATTTTTTGTTTACAAATATATTTCCGCACTTGCCTGTTTGCAAAGGCGGATGGTTCCGGTCAGCCGGATTCTTCCGTCTGCATCTGACTGTGCCCCAAGCGTTCCGCCCGGCTGCTTCAGCCGGATGCTGCAGGGTTTCTGTTCTTTTGCTGTCATCCATGCGCAGACAGCGGTGGTCCCGCTGGCACAGGAGCTCTCCCAGAAGAGTGTCCCTGCTGCAGGTACATAGACCAGAGGCTTCAGGCTTGCTGACTTTTCTTTATCCTGACTCAGAAACATCAGTCCCAGAGCATCGGCTTTCAGCTCCCTGCACCAGATAGGAGCAAGTTCTTCTGCTCTTTCTTTCGGCAGACTCTGCTCCAGAATCACATGAGAGATTCCTTCAAAGCAAACCACGGGAAGCGGACCTGTGCCTGGTAAGTTAACCTCTTCTATGGCAACCGGCAGGGGCATATCCACAATGCCGGCCCATATAGTACCACAGATATTCTGGGTTTCCCCATCTGTCTCAGTCTCTTGCGCCTGCTCCACTTCTGCGCACACAATGCCAGTGGCCCCTGATACCTTCAGGCTAACATTAGATTTGTTCCTGCCTGCCTCCAATGCCGCAACCACACCAGCACACATAGAAGCATTGCCGCAGAACTCCCCGCCTGCCATGCGCAGGGCAATATCACAATCTTCCGCCTGAGACAGGAAGCCAACTTGCTCTGCAGCCGGCTCCAGCTCCATCAAGTGCGACGCTATGGCTGGCTGCTTCTCTTCCGGGACCGGAGTACGCACCAGAATGGTGATATTTCCGGTCGGGTCCAGGACATCATATGCTACTCTCATCATGTATCTCCAGGTTGTATATTCTTGTGGCGGCAGGCCGCTCTCTTTCGCAGGCTCCCGAAGGGATTTGCTACCTCTGATAATTCTTCAAGAACTGTTTTGTTCTCTCCTGCTGGGGATTTCCGAATACTTCTTCCGGATCGCCCTGCTCGA
>CAMMZE010000185.1 GCA_946529195.1 uncultured Lachnospiraceae bacterium | reverse complement strand
CTTACTTTTCTGATGATATCCTTTTGCAGGCGCAGATCCGACCGGCTGATCCGCACACCCAGATCTGCTTTTTTCAAAGCCAGCAGAGCAAATACTACGCTGCAAATCTGTGCAATCACGGTAGCCAATGCAGCGCCTTTCGCGCCCATTCCCAGCCTGCCGATCAGATAATAGTCCAGGCCCACATTGATCACGCCCGCTGCCGCCACAAAATACATGGGCCTGCGGGTATCACCAAGTCCCCGGAAAATGCCGCTGATGACATTGTAGGCTATGATGACCGGAACGCCGGCAAAACAGATAAACAGATATTCTCTTGTCTGGGAAAAGGCCTCCGGCGGGGTTGATAAAGCATGCAGGATCCCGTTCATGGCAATCATCAAAATGACTGTCATCCCGGCAGCGATCCAGGCAAAATACAAAACAGAAGCGCCGATGCTTTTTGAGATTTCTTCCCGCTGGCCGGCGCCGACACTATGACTGATCGTGATCATGGTCCCTGTCGCCAGGCCAACCACAATGACCGTCACCATATGCATGACCTGACTGCCGACAGAAACCGCCGTAATCGTCGAGGCCTCTGTATACTGGCCCACGATAAAAAGATCTGCCAGGCCGTAAAAGGTCTGCAGAAAACAGGAAATCAGATACGGAACAGAAAAACGAAGCATGAGAGGAAGGAGTCTTCCTTTTGTCAGATCCCCCTTCATCATGCTTCCGTCTTTCTCATATTGCTGCAAAATGCCATGTTACTGGATCCTTCCGCACTCTTTTAATACCTGCAGAACATAATCTCTGTCGCTGTAGGGATACTTGACCCCGCCCTCTTCCTGGTAGCTCTCATGCCCCAGACCAATGATCGTGATCAGATCACCGTCCTGCGCATTCTCGATGGCATCCCGGATGGCTTTCTGCCGGTTGGGCTCTACAATATACTTGCCCCCGGTCGGGTCAATTCCCTCTTTGATCCCCTTCAGGATTTCCTCAAAGGTCTCCCAGCGGTTGTGACCGGATGTAATAATACTCAGGTCTGCCAGTCTGCCGGAGGCCTCCCCCATCAGGGTCCTGCGAGTATAGGCACGATTTCCGTCCGCACCGAAAATGCAGATCAGGCGCTTGGGATCGTACTCTCGAAGGGCAACCAGAAGATTTCTCGTGCTGTAGCCATTGTGGGCAAAGTCCACGCAAATGCTGAGTTCCGGTGTCCGGTAAACCATCTCCAGACGTCCGCGGATGCTGACATGCGAAAGGGCATCCCGGATGGCATCATCTCCGACTCCCAGCTCATGGCAGACTGCAATGGCTGCCAGTGCGTTATCCGCATTGAAATCGCCGGGCAAATTCACAAAAAATTCTCCCTGCATGCGTCCGCTGACCTTAAAACGGATCCCCGGCTCTGTGCCGATCTTCACATGCTCTGCCGGACTCATTCTGTAATCGGGTTCCTCGCCTTCATGCTCGTGTCCGTAAAAGATGACCGGCGTATCAATATCTGCAAGCAGGGCATCTACATGCTCATTATCGCGGTTGACCACCGCTGTGCGGCTCTTTTTCAAAAGCAGTCCCTTGCAGAAAAGGTATTCTTCAAAGCTCTTATGCTCATTGGGCCCCACATGGTCTCCCCGCTCAATATTGGTAAAGATTCCATACCGGAAATCGATCGCGTCACAGCGGTGCTGCATCAGTCCCTGGGAAGAACACTCAATCACGGCATGGGTACAGCCTGCTTTAACCATTTCCGCCAGATACATCTGCATCTCTTCCGAATCCGGCGTGGTATTGGACAGCTCGTTGACCTGTCCTTTGATAATGGCTCCGTTGGTGCCGATCGTACCGGTCTCATACCCTGCTTCCTGCAAAATAGAAGCGATCATGTGGGCCGTTGTCGTCTTACCCTTGGATCCGGTGATTCCGATGACCGTCATCTGGTCTGCCGGGTGTCCGTACCAGGCGGCTGCGATCTGGGCCTTAGCCGCGCGGGAATCCTGCACAGCAACGATATTGGCATCAATAGCTGCCGCATCATGCGTGGATGCCCACTCTTCGGAGACCACGATCACCGACGGATCTGCTGCTGCAATCTCTTCCATCATGTCATGGGCGTCAAAACGGGCTCCGCGGATGCAGATATAGACATCGCCCGCTTTAACTTTTTTCGTATTCATGCAAATGCCGCCGGCTATCCCCTCTTCATGGCCTTTGATAAGGCGGTGGGGAACAGCGGCAAGCAGTTCTTTTACTATCATATCATTGTCACTCCTGACTGTATAATCATTCAAAAAATACCCCGTAACAGCCCTTTTCCAAGAGCCATTACGGGTATTCTATCATAACCATTTATGAACGTAAAGCAGTAAAGTCGGTCACCGGTCAGCCGCGGTACAAAAACTTTCCTTCGCTGACGCTGTAGACGCCGCGCGGCGTGCAGCGGATCGAGGGAATCACGGGCAGGGCCATAAAGGAAAGGGTGATGAAGGGATCCATTCCCTTAGGTACGCCCATCTTATGGGCACGGTCAATCATCCTGCGGGTCTTTTTGGCTACAGACGAATGACTCTTGTCCGACAAAAGCCCCATGATCGGCAGTGGCAGGGTATCAAATACTTCTCCGTTCTGCACAATGGTATAGCCGCCGTGGGTCCTCTCAAGCTCCTTCACCGCCAGCAGGATATCCCGGTCATTATCACCGATTACGATAATGTTGTGACTGTCATGGGAAACGGAGGATGCGATCGCACCGCGCCGCAGTCCGAAATCCAGAACTGCGCCGACACCGATCTTTCCCGTGGCTTTATGTCTCTCAAAGACTGCAATCTTATCCAGGCGTCCGTCCGGCTCGAAGAATTCCTTTCCGGGAAGCACTTCATCCACCCGGTTGGTCAGAATCTGTCCCGGGATCATCTGGATGACGGGGAAGGGCTTTCCGTCCGCCCTGATCTCCAGTTTTTTCGGATCGATCTTTCCGAGACGTACCGTATCCATCAGGTGCGGGGAACAAGGCTTTGCCCTGAACCTGCTCTTTGTATCCACCAGCTGTCCCTTGTAAAATACCATCTGCGCATTGAACTCTTTGAGAGAATCCCAGACAACCAGATCCGCATCGTAACCGGGAGCAACAGCCCCTGTCCTGCGCAGGCCGTAGCATCTGGCCGGCTGTATGGTCGCCATCTTGACCGCGGCAATCGGGCTGATGCCCATGCTGACTGCCTTGCGGACATTGTGGTCGATATCTCCTTCCGACACAATGTCTTCGATATGCTTATCATCCGTACAGAAGCAAAAGCCCTCTGTGTTGGTATTGTTCTCTACAATACCCTTTACGATCATCTCCAGATTGCGGGCTGCGCTGCCCTCCCGGATATGACAGGTCATGCCCATGG
>CAMMZE010000184.1 GCA_946529195.1 uncultured Lachnospiraceae bacterium | reverse complement strand
TCTGCCCAGGTTCCATAGTAGTTGTCTGCAAAAAGCTGGGCTGCCAGACTGTTGCTGGAATCCTCGCTCTCAGAGGAAGAATTGCCGCTTACACCGTCCAGCTTGTTGGCATCCTCGCGGAGCATCTCGGAAAGCTTCTCGCATTCCGCTTTGAAATCGTCCAGACTGCCTTCCTGCTTGCAGACAGCCTTGCAGGCTGCGAACTGCAGCTCCATTTCGGTCTTTCTGGAACCGGAAATGTATCCCATGGCGATTCTCTCGAATCCCGTGGTCTCGTAATATCCGTAATAATCATTATTGACGCAGTCGTAAGCCGCCTTCAGATCGCCGGCCTCAAACTGTTTGATGCCCTCCAGGAGCACCTGGTCCATAGCATCCACAACGTCATTCCAAGTTGCGGACTCTTTGCCGGAGGCTTCCTGATACTCTGCCCAGGTCGCGCAGTAACCGCCTGCAAAGGTATCTGCCGCGCCATTATCGGCCTGGATCTCAGCAAAAGCAGAAAGCACAGGTGATGTGATAACTGTGAGCAGAAGCGCAAGCGCAATTACCAGAAATGCGCTGGTCCTCTTTCTGTAAGATGCCATTTTCTTATTGTTCATGTAGTAACTTCCTCTCCATAAATCTGACCGCTTTATGGTTAGATAAGGCTAATCAGATATTCACGGTATTCATTCTAGCTATTTGACATCAGAGCGTCAATTTGTTATTGCTAACTTTTTCTCAATAAGGGGTTTAATGAAAAAGAATCTCATTTGCATTTGCAATAAGGCACAAAAAAAGACGCTCCTCAGGGAACGCCTTTTCTGCTGTCGCTGTCTATCTGATTTAATTCATGATTACCGCGTCATCCATGGTCATGTTTTTGCGGATGTTGTCGCAGCATGCGTGGAACTCGGCCAGCTCGCTCTCAGGCAGATCGTACTCCACGATCTCCTCCACGCCGCGGGCCCCGATGATGCAAGGCACGCCGGCATTGATGCCGGTCACGCCGTACTCGCCGCACAGCTCCATGCTGGCCGGCTGGATGGCCTTCTGGTCATGGATGACCATTTCCACTGTCCGAAGAAGGGTGGTGCAGATGCCGTATTCGGTGCAGTGCTTGCCGCTCAGCACCAGGTAAGCATTTTCCTCCGCCTTTTTGCGGAAGCCCCAGTGGTCAAACTGGAAGCGGGGATCTCCGGAGGCCTCCAGGCTTGCCAGAGTCTTGCTGCCAAAGGAGACCTGAGACCAGGGAACCATGATGGATGCCCCATGCTCTCCCATCATCAGGGCATTGATGGACCTGTGGGCAATCCCGGTCTGCTGGTGGAGGAGGGCAATCAGGCGGGAAGAATCCAGGCCTGTGCCTGTGCCGAAGACCTGTCCCTTGGGCAGGCCGGCCAGTTTTGCCACCTGATGGGTAATGATATCGCAGGGATTGGAAATGTTGATGAAAATGCCTTGAAAACCGCCTGCCATGATCTTGGGCACAAAGTCATTTACCTGGGCAATGTTAAAATGCAGCTCGTCCAGCCGGTCCATGGAGGCCAGCAGAAGCGGCATATTTCCGACTGCGTTTACGATAATATCGCAGTCTCCCAGATCACCGTAGTCTGCGACATTTACCTCAACGGGATGCGGGCAGTAGGACATACAGTCCCGCAGATCCTGACATTCCGCAGCTACCTTTTCCGGCTTGATATCGACCAGAAGCAGCTCATCTGCCAGTCCGCTCAGGCAAAGTGCATAGGCACAGTTCTTGCCAACCGCGCCAAGACCAATGATTCCGATTTTTCTCTGTTTCATCATAACTCTTTTCCTTCTTTCTCCTGCTTTGCAAATTCAAATAAAACGCCTGCTGCCGGATTCCGGTTGTCCAGCAGACGGATCAGCTCATAGCGGTATCTGTTGTTTTCCCCGCTGGGCATAGGCAGTTTGACCAGGTCTGCTCCCTGGGCATCTGCTACAAAACCAGGCACGATGGCTACGCCGTGCCCCGCCCGCACCATCATCAGCTGTGTGTTGACCGAATTGGTCTGCTCGATCCGGTCCGGGATAAAGCCGACTTCCTCTTTCAGCAGCTTGTGCAGCATCTGCAGGGAAGAGGGCCCGTGGTCCTCACAATTGGTGATCAGACATTCGCCGGCCAGCATGTCCGCAGCATCCGGATTTTCATAACGGCCGGCCAGGGACCGGCCGGCTGTCAGCACATTGGCCGATGTAAATAAAAGGCGGGTCTCGATCTCACTTCTGGCAAAAGCCTCCTCACACTCCGCAAGTCCGATGATCACATCCAGTTCCCCTGTGCGCAGCTTTTCTGACAATTCACTATAGGGATACTGGAAAATGTCGACCTTGATCTCCGGGTGTCTGGAAAGAAATTCTGAAAAGAAGTCTTCTGTGGAACAATACTCATAAACGCCGATGCCGATCTTCAGATAGCCGTGAAATCCGGAATCGATCGTCTCCAGCTGCTGCAGGGTGTCTTCGTAAGCCTTGCGGATGGCACACACCTGCTCATAATAGTACTTTCCCGCCTCGGTCAGCTGCACCTGATGGGGTGACCGCTCAAAAAGCCGCACGCCCACGCGGTCCTCCAGTCCCGCGATATACTGACTGATCGCTGTCTGTGAAACATTGTGTACAGCTGCGGCCTGGGTAAAGCTCAGGCACTCTGCCAGTGTGAGAAAGTAGGTAATTTTTTTATTGATCATAAAAGGTTCTCCTTTTCCGGTCTTTGCTCTTGTCTGTCTTGCTGTCGCCCGGCCCACAAGCAGTATCTTAGCATAATATTTTTATTTTTGCAATAATAACTATTGCATTATGATGATTTTATGCTACAATTGCTTTATCGTGCTAATTCGAAAGGTTCGATTGTGTGAACCGGTCTGCTTCCATAGTAGCACAGGAAACTATTTATAGAAAGAGGAAGAAAACCCATGAAAAAAATGTTCAAGAACTTAACCGGCATTCTCGCTGTGTCCTGTCTGTCCCTCTCCCTGCTCGCAGGCTGCGGCGGCAGCTCCGCCTCCACAGAAAAAGCCACTTCTGCTGAGAGCGCTGCAGAAACCGGTGCGGAAACAGACAAGGTTTATGAGATCGGCATCCTGCAGCTGGTCCAGCATGACGCGCTCGGACAGGCAACGCAGGGCTTTGAAGACGCTCTCACTGATCTTCTGGGCGAAGATCACGTCAACTTTGATCTGCAGAATGCCCAGGGCGATACCGCTATGTGCAGCACCATTGCCAACCAGTTCGCTGCTGATAAAAAGGACCTGATCCTGGCCAATGCCACTGCTTCCCTGCAGGCCTGCGCCAACGCTACTCAGGAGATCCCGATCGTGGGCACTTCCATCACCAGCTTCCCCTCTGCCCTGGATATCGAGATGGGCGAAGGCGACCAGGCTCTGACCGGCATCAACGTTA
>CAMMZE010000183.1 GCA_946529195.1 uncultured Lachnospiraceae bacterium | reverse complement strand
TCCTGCGCTTCTTTGGTTCCCAGAGCTCCGTCTATAAAATCATTCTGCATATCTATTACAATCAGATATCTGCTCATATATCATTCTCCTGTCATTTCAAGGTTTCTTTCTTATTTTATGGTTTCTATTTTATTTTTAAGGAAATAGTATCATATTATTTCCCCCTTGACTATCCATGAATTAGATTTCAAACAATTGACTTTGTAATGTGCGCATGGTAATATATTGCACGGACAGTTCGTTTGCACCATCCTGTCCTTAAACAAAACCAGGGCTGATTTATAAATTATTTATGATGATGGCTGCGGTTTTCCGCAGCCTTTTTTAGGGTAAACATTATGTATTTATTAAAAACTGAAGTACTTTTTGACGCAGCACACTTCCTTTCCGGGTATAAGGGAAAGTGCAAGAACCTGCACGGCCATGAGTGGCGTGTTATCATTGAAATCTGCGGGGATTCTCTTGTCACAGAAGGACAGACCCGCGATATGATTGCTGACTTTTCTGATCTGAAAAATGATGCCAGGGAAGAGGCAGACCTGCTCGATCATTCTCTTCTCATCGAGGAAGGCAGTCTCAAAGAAACTACGCTTGCTGCCCTTCGTGAGGAAGGCTTCGAGATCCATGTATTTCCATGGCGTCCGACCGCAGAGCGCCTGGCCCGCTATTTCTTTGACAGAATGACTGACAGAGGCTACTGTGTCGATCAGGTTTCCGTATATGAGACCCCGACAAACTGTGCCTGCTGGCGGGCAGACAGGGAGAAAGCATGATGGAACAGACATTTCTGGTGGCAGAGATCTTTACCAGCATCAACGGCGAAGGCCCTTTAAGCGGGCAGCCTGCCGTTTTCGTCCGTTTCGCCGGATGCAATCTCTCCTGCGCCTACTGTGATACGGCCTGGGCCAATGATCCGGATGTGACGGTCATGTTTTTTACCGAAGAGGAACTGGTCAGCCGCATACTCTCCGAAGGGATCCGCAATGTGACCCTGACCGGAGGAGAGCCTCTCTTCCGTCCCGGTATGGAAAGTCTCCTTCGCAGGCTCTGTGCCTGCCCCCAGCTCCATATCGAGATCGAGACCAACGGCAGCATAGACCTTGCTCCCTTTGCCGGGATCCCCAATCCCCCTTCCTTTACCATGGATTATAAATTATCCTGCAGCGGGATGGAGGACAGGATGCATACAGATAACTTCCGTCTCCTGACAGAAAAGGACAGCGTCAAGTTTGTTGTCGGCAGCATCAGCGATTGCGAAAAGGCCCTCTCGGTCATCCGCAAATATGAACTGGCCGGCCGCTGCCATCTCTTTTTCAGTGCGGTATTCGGCATGATCCGCCCGGAAGAAATCGTACAGTTTATGCTGAAAAACAAATGCAATGACATCAATCTGCAGCTCCAGATCCACAAGTTTATCTGGGATCCGGAAAAACGAGGCGTCTGACGTCTTTGCTGCTTTCTTTATAAGGAGGAACAATCATATGGCTATTGATCAGGACGCCATCCGCGAGCATGTCAGAGGGATCCTCATCGCTCTGGGAGATGACCCGGACAGAGAGGGACTCAAAGACACCCCCGAGCGTGTGGCACGTATGTATACAGAAGTATTTGACGGGATGAATTATACCAATCATGAGATTGCCCAGATGTTCGGCAAGACCTTTGATCAGGATCTCAAGCTCAACAGCGGTTCTGATGACATGGTCATTGTCAAAGATATAGATATCTTCAGCTACTGCGAGCATCACATGGCTCTCATGTATGACATGAAGGTCACCGTAGCTTATATTCCCCAGGGCAAAGTCATCGGGCTCTCCAAGATCGCCCGCATTGCCGATATGGTAGGAAAACGCCTGCAGCTGCAGGAGCGGATCGGGTCTGATATCGCAGAGATCATCAGCGAGGCGACCGGGTCTGATTCCGTCGCTGTCAAGATCGAAGGCTACCACAGCTGCATGACCGCGCGCGGCATCAAACGGCAGAATGCCAAAACACTGACCACTACATTTACAGGACGTTTCCGCGAGGAACCCCTGCTCCAGAACCGCGTTTTCATGGCTTAAGATAAGGAGAGTTTTATGACAAAAGCACTTGTATTATCCAGCGGAGGCGTTGACTCCACAACCTGCCTGGCTCTGGCCATTTCTGAATATGGAAAGGAAAACGTAACCGCCCTGGCTCTCAGCTACGGCCAGAAGCACAGCAAAGAGATCGAGTCTGCCAGAAAGGTCGCAGCCTTCTACGGCGTCGAGCTTCTGGAAATGGATCTTTCCAAAATCTTTACCTACAGCAACTGCTCTCTTCTGCAGCATTCTTCGGAAGAAATCCCCGAAGAGTCCTACGCAGACCAGATCAGCCATACAGAAGGAAAACCGGTCTCTACCTATGTACCCTTCCGCAACGGTCTCTTCCTCTCCTGCGCCGCCAGCATCGCTCTTTCCAAAGAATGCAGCGTGATCTATTACGGAGCTCACAGCGATGATGCCGCCGGAAATGCCTATCCGGACTGCAGCCAGGCCTTTCAGGATGCCATGAACGCAGCCATTTATGAGGGAAGCGGCCATCAGTGCAAGATCATTGCTCCCTTTGTAGGACTTACCAAGGCAGATGTCGTAAAGAAGGGACTGGAACTTGGCGTTCCCTATGAACTGACCTGGAGCTGTTATGAAGGCGGCAGCCGTCCCTGCGGCAAATGTGCCACCTGCATCGACAGACAGAAAGCTTTTGAAGCCAACCATGTAAAAGATCCGGCTATCAGCTGGTAAGGAGGACGATCTCATGTCAGGAAGAAGCAAAGAAGAAACCCAGGGACTGACCCTGCTGGGCAATAAAAACACACGTTATCCCACTGACTACGCCCCGGATGTTCTGGAGACCTTTGAAAACAAACACCCGGATCACGACTATTTTGTCAAGTTTAACTGCCCGGAATTCACCAGTCTCTGTCCCATGACAGGGCAGCCGGATTTCGGCAACGTAGTCATCTCCTACGTTCCCTCACAGCGTATGGTGGAAAGCAAATCCCTGAAACTGTACCTGTACAGCTTCCGCAATCACGGTGATTTCCATGAGGACTGCATGAATATCATCATGGAAGACCTCATAAAGCTGATGGATCCCAAGTATATCGAGGTCTGGGGACGTTTTCTCCCCCGCGGCGGCATCTCCATCGATCCCTGGTGCAATTACGGAAAGCCCGGCACCAAGTGGGAAGAGATCGCCCAGATGCGCCTGGCCCATCATGACCTGTATCCGGAGAAAGTGGATAACCGGTAAGGTTTTTCTGAAAGAGACAGCTTGATTTTATCTCTGTTTCTGCTATAATAGTGTTTGCAGGCGGCTGTGGTTCATCGGTAGAATACCGGCTTCCCAAGCCGAGGAGGGGGGTTCGATTCCCCTCAGCCGCTCT
>CAMMZE010000182.1 GCA_946529195.1 uncultured Lachnospiraceae bacterium | reverse complement strand
TCCGATCTAGGCGGCAGTGGGCATCGAAGTGCCGAATGAAGAAAAGGATATGGTACGGCTCAGTGAAGTTCTCAGTTCAGAGAAGGCTTCCTCCATGAAATCCAAAATCGGATTTGCAGTCGGCAAGGATATCGCCGGCCAGAGCATTTTCGGTGATATTGAGAAGATGCCGCACGTACTGATCGCGGGAGCTACCGGTTCCGGTAAATCGGTCTGCATCAATACGATTGTTATGAGCATTTTATACCGGGCAGATCCTTCGGAAGTAAAGCTGATCATGATCGACCCTAAGGTGGTTGAGCTTTCTGTATACAACGGAATCCCCCATCTTCTGGTTCCGGTTGTAACAGATGCCAAAAAGGCAGCTGCGGCGCTCAACTGGGCGGTTGCTCATATGATGGAGCGTTATAAAGAGTTTAACCGGATCAGTGTCCGCAATATTAAGGAGTATAATAAAAAGAGAGAAACGGTCAACGCAGGTCTTCCGGAAGAGGAGAAGATTCCGCGCATGCCGCAGATCGTGATCATTATTGATGAGCTGGCAGACCTGATGATGGTTGCCCAGGCCGAGGTGGAAAATTCTATCCAGAGACTGGCACAGCTGGCTAGAGCAGCCGGCATCCATCTGGTCATCGCGACCCAGAGACCTTCGGTCAATGTCATCACCGGTACCATCAAGGCCAATATACCTTCCCGTATCGCATTTGCAGTGTCTTCGTCCATCGATTCCCGTACCATACTGGATATGACCGGGGCGGAGAAGCTCCTTGGAAACGGAGATATGCTCTTCATGCCGCAGGGCACCAACAAGCCCATCCGTGTGCAGGGCGCATTTGTCTCAGATGATGAGATCGGCAGGGTAACAGCTTTTATCAAGAATCAGTATGAGGAGCTGCCGGTCAGCTATGATGATAAGATCACATCAGATATTGAGGAATCTGTAAAGAGCATCGGAAAGGCTGCAGCGCCTGCCGGAGATTCCAAAGATGATATCGATGTCTATTTTGAAGAGGCCGGAAGACTCTTTATCGAGAAGGATAAGGCGACAATCGGTATGCTGCAGCGTTCTCTGCGCATCGGCTTTAACCGTGCTTCCAGACTGATGGATCAGTTATATGAGTTTGGTGTTGTAGGTCCTGAGACAGGAACAAAGGCCAGGAAGATCCTGATGACCATGGAACAGTTTGAGGAAATGCTGCGCAATCAATAAGTATTAGAGGGATTATAATTGCTGAATATCTTTTTTGTTTCACTTGGATGTGACAAGAATCTGGTGGATTCCGAGATGATGCTCGGTATTCTGCGGGACAGGGGTTATCATCTGGTCAATGATGAAGCGGAGGCTGACATTATCATTGTCAATACCTGCAGTTTTATTCTGGATGCAAAAGAAGAGAGTATCCAGACCCTGATCGAGATGGGCATGATGAAACAGGAGGGCCGCTGCCGTCTGCTGATCGCGGCGGGATGCCTGGCCCAGCGCTACAGGGATGAGATCTTTGAAAACATGCCGGAAGTAGATGCGATTCTTGGCACAGCCAGTTTTGACCGGATCGATGAGCTGATCCAGGAAGCACTTGCCCAAAAAGGGGCAAAGTGTTTCGAGCCGCTTGACCGCATGCCGGCGCCGGCAGAAAGAAGACTGGTGCCGACAGGAAGCTTCGCGGAGTATCTGAAAATCGCAGAAGGCTGTGATAAACACTGCAGCTACTGCAGCATTCCTTCCATGCGGGGACGCTATCGCAGTTATGATATGGATTATCTGGAGCAGCAGGCCCGCAGTCTGGCAGAAGAGGGAGTCAGGGAACTGATCCTGATTGCCCAGGAAACAACGGTCTACGGCGTGGACCTGTATGGGAAAAAGATGCTGCCTGAGCTGCTCAGGAGGCTGTGCAGGATCGAAGATCTGCACTGGATCCGGATCATGTACTGTTATCCGGAAGAAATCACACCGGAACTCTTATCGGTGATGAAAGAGGAAGCCAAGATCTGCCATTATCTGGATCTTCCCATACAGCACTCGGAAGACCGGATCCTGCGCAGAATGGGCAGAAGGACATCACGCGCGGACCTGGAGGAAAAGATCCGCATGATCCGGGAATATCTTCCGGATGCTGCTCTTCGGACGACTCTGATCACCGGTTTCCCGGGAGAGACAGAGCAGGAGCATGAAGCACTGAAAGACTTCATCAGTCAGATCCGTTTTGACAGGCTGGGAGCCTTCCCCTATTCACAGGAAGAGGGGACGCCGGCGGCAGAGTTTGCGGATCAGATCGATGAAGAAGTAAAAACAAGAAGATATGATGAACTGATGACGCTGCAGCAGACCATCGCATTTGAAAAAGCAGAAGAGATGATCGGCAGCAGGGTGCAGGTGATCATAGAAGGTTATCTGCCGGAAGAAGGAATCTATGCCGGCAGGACATATAAAGACGCGCCCAATGTGGACGGATATGTATTTGTCAGCTATGGCGGGTCCCTGATGTCCGGAGACATCATCGAAGCCGTCATTACAGAGGCACAGGGATATGATTTGATTGGGGAGGCTGAATATGAATCTGCCGAATAAACTGACTGTTCTCAGAGTTATACTGGTACCTTTTTATGTATTTTTCATCCTGACAGCGGACCGGTTCGGACCTGCATTCCGCTATATTGCGCTGGTCATTTTCATCGCGGCAAGTCTGACAGACATGCTCGACGGAAAGATCGCCAGAAAGCATAATCTGGTGACGACATTTGGTAAGTTTATGGATCCTCTGGCAGATAAGCTTCTGGTATGCTCTGCTTTGATCTGCTTTATCTCGCTCGGACGCATTCCGACCTGGATTGTCCTGATCATCATTGCCAGAGAGTTCATCATCAGCGGATTCCGCCTGGTAGCAGCAGAGGAAGGCATTGTGATCGCTGCCGGCATCTGGGGAAAATGGAAGACAGCCGTAACCATGATCACCATTATCCTGATGATACCGGATTTCGGCGGAAGCGCCATTCATGTGATCGAACAGATCCTGATCTATCTTTCACTGGCGCTCACCATCATCTCCCTGTGTGACTATCTCTACCAGAACCGTTCCATTATTGGAAAAGATATGTGATACCGATGTAAAAAGGAGTCGGACTGCATGAAATATATCAGAAGATTTCTGATCCTGACCGCATTTGTGCTGCTTTTGCTGTTTTCCTCTGGGTGCGGCGGACAGCTTGGCAGCATGGAGATTGACACGGTACTGACTGTTGACCACAGCTTTAAGGGGGAGCGCCTGATGACGGCGCAGATTCCTCCCGTGGTCTTTAACAGGGTCTTTGACAAAGACAGCAGCACGCTGAAAAAGGTGATTGATGACCATTCGCCCGGCAGTATGTACTGCACGGTAACAGAGCAGGAAGACGGCAGTGCCGTGATCGAGATGCATATTGATT
>CAMMZE010000181.1 GCA_946529195.1 uncultured Lachnospiraceae bacterium | reverse complement strand
TTTTACGCCTTCCAGAATATCTATCAATTCATTCTGTCTCATAGCAAATCCTCCATGTCCTCCGCCTCGTTTCGCGGATTCTCATATACATGTCATATTTTACCATATTTCTATCTTTTTCTCCGATAATTCTTTATGCTATAATGTTATAAAATCATACAAAAATCATCAATAAGAAATCGGAGGTCAAAAAATGTCTTTAATCAAAAAAATCCCGGGCACAGGCGGCGAGAAATTCATTCCTTATGAAGAGCGTACCGGAAATGAATCGATCGTTTACTTTACCAGAGATCTGTCCGCAGACGGCCTCGAGAAAGCTTACCGCAAGATCAGCGCCAGTCTGACCGGCAAGGTTGCTGTCAAGCTCCATACCGGAGAGAAAAACGGTCCCAATATCATTCCCCGTCCCTGGGTAAAGCAGCTTCTGGAAAATGAACTCCCCAATGGTACGATCGTAGAGACAAATACCTATTACGATGGTGACCGTGATACCACGGAAAAGCACAGAGAGACTCTCAAAGTAAACGGCTGGACCTTCTCTCCCGTTGATATCATGGATGAGGAGGGCACCGCTATGCTTCCCGTTCCCGGCGGCAAATGGTTTACAGATATGTCTGTCGGCAAAAATCTTTTAAACTATGACTCCCTGCTGGCCCTGACCCATTTCAAAGGTCATACCATGGGCGGTTTCGGCGGCTCCAATAAAAATATCGCCATCGGCTGCGCAGACGGAAAAATCGGCAAGGCCATGATCCATTCTACCCCCGGTCAGGATAACATGTGGGATGTAGACCAGGAAAAACTGATGGAGCACATGGTAGAGTCTACCAAGGCCACCATCTCCCACTTTGGCGAGAAGACAGCCTATATCAATGTCATGCGCAACATGTCCGTTTCCTGTGACTGCGAAGGTCTGGCAGCTATGCCTGTTGTAACCCCCAATGTCGGCATTCTGGCATCTCTGGATATCCTTGCTATCGACCAGGCCTGCATCGATATCATTTATGCCATGCAGGAGCAGGAGCATCATGATTTCGTAGAGCGTGTGGAATCCCGTCACGGCCTGCGCCAGCTCACCTATATGAAGGAAATGGGCATGGGCAATGACCGCTATGTCCTGATCGATCTGGACAATGACGAGGCACGCATTTATCCAAAGGATGCCGTAGTCGGCCTGAAGCCTTTCACCCTTTGATCTCTCAGCTTCTTCTGGTGAAAAATCTCCAGAAGCCCCAGGCTACATAGCCAAATACAAGTCCCGTCAAGGCAGCGCCGAAGACGTTGCCGAAGGGAAAACCCGTAAATAAATTCAAAACCGCACCAACAGCTGCGCCGCAGATCAGGAAAGGAATGATCTGCCGGCGCAGTTCCTTTTTGGAAATGCTTTCCGGATTTTCCTCTCTGATCTCTTCATTTTTGTAGTCTTCATTATTCATAAGAAAACTCCTTGCTTATCTGTTTTTACTTTATCTCTATCTTGACATGTATTTTTATTCGGGATAATATAAGAAATCATGCATAATTATAACGGGAGTAAGGAATATGAGCAAACGAATGCAAAGCAACCTGCTGCTTTTTCTGACCGCCTTTATCTGGGGAGCAGCTTTTGTCGCGCAGAAGGCAAGTGACAGTATCGGTCCCATGACTTTCAATGGCATCCGCACTTTTCTGGGCGGCCTGGTCCTGATCCCTGTGATCCTGGTCATGTCCCGGGGACATGCCTCTGAAGAAAAGGTTCGCGATAAGGCTTCTGTCAGAAAGGATCGGAAAACGCTCTTTCTGGGCGGCCTCCTCTGCGGGCTGGCTCTCTTTGGCGCCTCCACCCTGCAGCAGTACGGCATTCAATTCACCAGTGCCGGCAAAGCCGGATTTATCACATCGCTCTATGCCGTGATCGTGCCCATCCTATCGATCGCTCTGGGCAAAAAAGTACGCCCCCTGGTATGGCTGTGCGTAGGTCTGGGCATTGCAGGCCTTTACCTGCTCTCCATCAAACCGGGCACATTTTCCATTCAGTATGGCGACTTCTTTGTGCTGCTGTGCGCAGCGATCTTTTCTGTGCATATACTGCTCATAGACTATTTTTCACCGAAAACCAGCGGCGTCAAGCTGGCCTGCCTTCAGTTTCTGATTGCAGGAGGTCTTGGCATCATCGGCATGTTCCTTTTCGAGGAGCCTGTCCTGAATCAGATCCTGGCATGCAAGATTCCCATCCTCTATGCCGGCATCCTCTCCTGCGGTGTCGCCTACACCCTGCAGATCATCGCCCAGAAGCATGCAGATCCTACAGAAGCATCTCTGATCCTCTGTCTGGAAGCCGTATTCTCCATGATCACCGGTGCCATCATTCTGCACGAGCGCATGGAGCTTAGGGGCTATGCGGGCTGCCTGCTGATCTTCATCGCGGTCCTGATCTCCCAGCTGCCCGAGCGCCATCAAGCCCGCAGCTGACCCGTTTGTCTTTTCTTTCCGGCAGTCTGGAAACACAGGCTGCCGGTTTTATTTTACCATGACGCGCAGATTGCGGATGTCCATATCCATCCCCTGCCCGCGCACCTTATTCTCCAGCATCTGAATGATATATTCCTTATTGGAACTGATGCTCTTGGCCACAAGCAGCTGCATATTCTTTTCATCCTGCCCCTTGATAAAGGCCTGGGCATCTTCCAGGCGGTAAGAAGGCGGGTTAAAGCCCGCAAAAAGGCGGCCCGCTGTCTCCTCGGAATAGTATTTGGGCAAAATGGTGTCGACATAGACATTTCCATCGAAATGGGCGATCTCAGAGCTCATGACAACAGATTCCTTGGAAAGGGTTCCGCAGTCGATGTGGAAACTCCGGATCTGCACCGGACCCAGCACATGATACAGAAGCTGCTGGACTCTGGGAATGGCTGCCTCTGTATGAGAATTGATTGCCTTGGCGATCATTTCATTTTTAGCCTTCTTGGGCAGATGTGACAAAATAGCAGCAGTACCTTTGGGCAGTTTGATGCCTCCCGTCATCTCCGGATGCTCAGCCGCCTTCTTCAGCACTTCATTCAGATAAGCATCATAATCAATACTATTACATTCTAATATCAGTTTTATCATTTGCAGTCATTCTCCCGGTCTACTGCCCGCCAAGGCAGCTGTGACAGGGCTTATATCCTTTCTTTTTCAAGTCTTCCAATGACAGATTGGTCGGCCATTTATTCAGCTCGCCCATCTTCTGCACGCTCTCACAGTCCGGCAGATGTATCTTTTCCGTTCTCATATTTACCACATACCGGCAATCTTCTTCGCTGACCTCAGACTCTGGCACATAAGAGCCGTCTTCCTCATTGTCTCCGGTCAGATAATCAATCCGGATACCCGGCTGCACATTATAGGCATATACGCAGTACATGAGCCCGCTGCCGGCATCCTCCAGTGAATAGGCTTCCATCAGAACGCCGGAAGCCAGCA
>CAMMZE010000180.1 GCA_946529195.1 uncultured Lachnospiraceae bacterium | reverse complement strand
ACAAAGCGGAGGTAAAAGGTATGTTATGGGAAGAATTTGATAAAGAAGAATATAAAAGGTTGTTCAGGAAAGAGTATTTGGCAGAAGGCAGGGCAGAAGGCCAGCAGACTCTTATCCTGAAGAAGATTGCCAACAAGCTAAAAAAAGGGAAAGTGCTAAAGCAGATAGCAGAGGAGATGGATATGGAAATGGAGCAGATCCAGCCCTTGATTGATTTGATCCAGGCCCACCCGGACATGAGCTGCGAGGAGCTGTGCGCATTGGAGACAAGCACAGCTATTTGAGGAGATAATTCTTATATTTAATATCAGAACCGAGGGGGATATCCTTTGCAAAAGAAAGTTAGGAAAAAGAAATCGCGTTTCAGCACTTTCCTGATCGTGCTGGGGGTGCTGCTGATCGTCGGAGCGGCGGCGCTTGTAGTCTATAATAAAATAGAGAGTATACGTGCGGGGGACGAGAGTGCGGCGATTCTGGAGAAGATGGAAGAGGCCATGCAGAATGTACCCTTAGAGCCCGAGCAGCTGCGGCCGGAGTATACAGACGATGACAAGACGGATCCGACTATGCCGACAGTGGAAATCGATGGTTACGAGTACATCGGCAGAATCACGATTCCCTGTATCAGTATCGATCTGCCGGTTATGGCAGAGTGGGATGACGCGCGGCTCTGGATCAATCCCTGCCGGTACACGGGGAGTTACAAAACGGATGATATGGTAATTTGTGCCCACAACCTGGATTCTCATTTTGGAGGCCTGCTCGGTATTGGTATTGGGGAAAAGGTGACTTTCACCGCGGTAGATGGTACGGTGTACAATTATATCATCAGCAACCGGGAGACGGTGCAGCCGACTTCCGTTGATGAGATGATCCGCAACATGAACAATGCCAGGGAGAAAGGCGGCCTGGAGGACTGGGATCTGACTCTCTTTACCTGCCATCTGGGCGGACAGACCAGATGTGCTGTGAGATGCCTGCGGGTGGAAGAGTAAGAGCCAGCAGCAAAAAGATAGAGATTTCACATATTGCAGAAAAAGAACGACATGCCGGAAATTTGTCCGACATAGTCGTTCTCTTTTTTTTCTCTCTTCTATAACTTTTGGTTTCCTGACTTAAAACTTTCGGTTTCAAAAAGCTATAACTTCTTGTTTCCTTACGACATCATACTTTTCTGGATATGTCCGATCAGGGTGTTTATTGCAAAATATAAATCATGGCTTTGCCGGCGAGTGACATATAGGCGTTCTTCCGGAAGATCAGGCGGAGCTCCCAGGGGAAGGACGGGTGGAAGGGGATCAGGTCCCTGATGGCAAGCGCAACATCAAAAGCGCTCCACTTTCCTTTGCGTTGCTCTTTTTTATATGATATGATAGTTACCAACAAGTTTCACTGAAAGTCAGGTGAAGAGATGAAGCTGTCGACGAGAATTAAACTTTCTTATATACTGGTGTTCGTGATCCCGATTCTGATGATCGTGGGCGTGGCGCTGGGCAGTACGCCCCTGCGTCTGCGGGCCTTGCAGCAGCGCTATGATCTGGATACGACAAGCTATGAGATGCTGCTGGATCCGACCACTATGCTGGGTCATATGAACACGACGGTCATGAAGGAACTCAATGAGACCATTGACCAGAATCCGGACAAGCTGACCGACAGGTCTTATCTGAGCGGCATCAATGAGAGGCTGAGCGCGAACAGTACTTATATTGTGGTGACGAAGGATAACCAGGAAGTCTATACCGGACTGCCGGAAAAAAAGGAGATGGGATCGGTAAGGTCTGCGGGGGATGCCCAGGAGTCGGCGGATGTGATTTTCAACAATTCGCCCTACCATATCCAGGTAAAGACCCTGACCTTTTCGGACGGATCGGCCGGTGTCCTGTATATCCTGACCAATATCACCCAGCTGATTCCGGCTATGCAGGATTATCTGAGCAGAATCCTGCTTCTGGCGGTCCTGATTCTGTCTGTAATGAGCGGCCTGACCATGTTCTGGCTCTACCGCAGCATCATCCGTCCCATCAACAAGCTGAAAAATGCAGCAGATAGTATCACGGCGGGCAATCTCAATGTCAGCGTGACGGCGGAGACCGAGGATGAAATCGGGGAGCTCTGCACGGCTTTTGAAGCCATGCGGATCAAGCTCAAGGGCCAGATCGAGCAGAATATGCAGACGGAAAAAGACAGCAAAGAGCTGATCAGCAACATTTCCCATGATCTGAAGACGCCCATGACTTCGATCAAGGGCTATGTCGAAGGCCTCATGGACGGGGTGGCGGATACACCGGAAAAAAGGGACCGCTATATCCGTACCATTTACAACAAGGTTAACGACATGAATACCCTGGTGGATGAGCTATTCCTCTATGCCAAACTGGACAGCAACGCCGTTACCTATTCCTTTATCAAGCTCAATGCGGGTGATTATTTCCAGGACTGCGCCGAGGAACTCAGTCTGGATCTGAGCGAGCAGGGCGTGGATTTCGGATTCTTTAACTATATGGATCCGGATGTCATCATCATAGCCGATCCCGAGCAGCTCAAGCGCGTCATCAGCAATATCATCGGCAATTCGATCAAATATGCCTCTCCGGACCGCGACCTGCAGATTTCCCTCAGACTGTCCGAGGAGGAGGAGTTCATCCGGGTGGAGATCGAGGACAACGGTAAGGGAATCGCCAAAAAAGAGCTTCCGCTGGTATTTGAGCGTCTCTACCGGACAGACGCGTCCCGCAATTCCTCCAAGGGAGGCAGCGGACTGGGACTTTCTATCGCGAAAAAAATCATCGAAGAGCATGGCGGCAAGATCTGGGCCCAGAGCACGGAAAATGTCGGCACAACCATGATCTTCGTCCTTCGGAAATATATGTAGCAAATTGGAAAATGTGAATGCAGAGGAGAAACGGAATGAGCAGAATACTGATCGTAGAAGATGAGACAGCCATTGCTGAGCTGGAGAAAGATTATCTGGAGCTGAGCGGCTTTGACGTAACTATTGAGAATACGGGAGATAAGGGGCTCAAAGCGGCCTTAAGCGAAGATTTCGACCTGATTGTCCTGGATCTGATGCTGCCCATGATCGACGGCTATGAGATCTGCCGCAAAGTAAGGGAAAAGAAGGATATTCCCATCATCATGGTATCAGCCAAGAAGGAAGATATCGACAAGATCCGCGGCCTGGGCATCGGCGCAGACGACTATATGACCAAGCCCTTCAGTCCCAGTGAGCTGGTGGCCCGCGTTAAGGCCCATCTGGCCCGCTATGAGCGCCTGGTCGGCAGCAGCATCAAGGCCAACGAGATCATCGAGATCCGCGGGATCAAGATCGACAAGACCGCCCGCCGCGTTTTTGTAAACGGCGAGGAGAAGGCCTTTACCACCAAGGAGTTCGATCTCCTGACCTTCCTGGCAGAAAATCCCAACCACGTTTTCACCAAGGAAGAGCTGTTCAACAAGATCTGGGA
>CAMMZE010000179.1 GCA_946529195.1 uncultured Lachnospiraceae bacterium | reverse complement strand
TAATGCAGCAGTGATCAGTCTTTCAGGAAGAATCGATTCTAATAATGCGCCGCAGATTGAGGCGGACATTCTGAATGAGTTGAAGGAAAAGGGGGCAGAGGCAGTCGTTCTGGATGCCCAGAAGCTGGAATATATCTCCAGCGCAGGCCTGCGTGTAATCCTTCGTCTGAAAAAGTCTTACAAGGATCTGAGCATCATCAATGTGAATTCAGAGGTCTATGAGATCCTGGATATGACAGGCTTTACCGAGATGATGCCGGTGGAAAAGTCCTACCGCCTGGTTTCCATTGAGGGCTGTGAGGAGATCGGCCGCGGTGCCAACGGTACCATTTACCGGATTGACCAGGACAATGTAGTAAAAGTTTATAATAATGCGGACGCGCTTGCGGATATCCAGCATGAGCGGGAAGTAGCAAAGCTGGCTCTGATCCTGGGCATTCCTACAGCCATTTCCTATGATGTGGTCAAGGTGGGAGACAGCTACGGGTCTGTATTCGAGCTCCTCAACGCCCGTTCCTTCTCCAAGATTCTGGCTGCCGAGCCGGAAAAGATGGACTGGTGCGTGAAGGAATATGTGGATATGCTCAAAAAGATCCACGGGACAGAGGTTCCTGCCGGAAAGCTGCCGGATATGAAGGAGACAGCTGTCGGCTGGGCCAGATTTATGCTGGACTATCTGCCGGAAGAGGCCGGACAGAAGCTCCTGGCCATGATGGAGGAAGTGCCCCAGGATGATCATATGATTCACGGGGACTATCACACGAAAAATCTGGAACTGCAGAATGATGAGGTTCTTCTGATTGATATGGATACGCTGGCGGTGGGCCATCCCATTTTCGAGCTGGCTTCCATGTACAATTCCTTCCGGGGATTTTCCGAGATGAATCCGGAGATTATCAAAAAGTTCCAGGGCTTTGACGCAGAGACGGGACTGACCTTCTGGCACAAGTCTCTGGCTGCTTATCTGGGAACGACTAACGCCCGGAAGAACCGTGAGGTAGAAGACAAGGCCCGCATTGTCGGATATACCCGTATGATCCGGCGCTCCATCCGCAGGAACGGTCTGGAGACGGAAGAGGGACGCGCGGAGATCGATCACTGGAAAGCAGAGCTTCTTGATCTGCTCGAGAAATATGACACCCTTGTATTCCATCCCACAGAGCTGGAACTGGAGGCAGTCAATGAAAATCTGGATGAGGTCCAGGCTTTTGTGGATGAGCATCTGGAGGCGGCGGATTGCCCGATGAAAGCCCAGATGCAGATCGATGTGGCTGTGGAGGAAATCTTTGTCAATATCGCCAGCTATGCCTATCATCCGGAAAAGGGCAATGCCATGGTGAGAGTTGAGGTTTCTGAGGAACCGGTCGAGGTGACCATCACCTTTATCGATCACGGTATGCCTTATGATCCGCTGGCCAGAGAAGATCCGGATGTCACCCTTCCGGCAGAGATGCGGGGAACCGGCGGTCTTGGCGTATTTATGACAAAGAAACTGATGGATGATGTTGCCTATGAATATGTTGATGGGCAGAATATCCTGACCCTGAAAAAGAATATCTAAGGTAGGATATGATGGAAGTAGTATTGAATGAAGAATTTATTCTGACCTGTCCGGACAGCTTTCATATCATGGACGAGGCAGAGAAAAAGGCGCTGAATGTTGCAGATGAAGGCCAGTGGATCGGCCTGTCTGACCCTGACCGCCATATCATTGTGACGGCCGGCTGGAAAAAAGTACCGGTCCTGGCACTGAAAATCCTGAGCAGCAAGGATCTGGCAGGAAATATGGAAAAGCAGATCAGCAAGGCCATGAGCGGGCTGGGATACCGCAAAGAAGGGACCGCAGAGCGGGCCCCCGGCGGAATGAAGATCAGCGGATTCTGCTATGAATATGAAGTCCAGGGGACTCCCATGTATGCAGAGTCAAGCGCCATGAAAACCGGCAAAATGATTTACAATTTCCATTTTTACAGCAGGGCGGCACTCAAAGAGGAGAATATTCCTGTCTGGGAAGAGATGATCGGATCTTTCCGCAAAAAATAAAAAAATGGGGGTATCACCGGAAGGTGAACCCCCTTAAGGTCTGTTTTATGAGCGTTTGATGAAGTCATTGCCGCACTTGGGGCAGCGAATGCTGATCTTTCCCTTTCCCCTGGGCACGCGGACTCTCTGTTTGCACTGGGGGCAGGAGAAGTATTTGAAGTTCGGATCTGCCTTGGAGCGGGAAGACCCTCCACGGAAGATGCCGGTCACTTTATCCTTCAGGGCCAGAAACTTCTGGTTCTCTGCCCAGCGGGCGGAGATATTGCGGGACATCATCCGGTAGTAGAGAAGGATCAGAAGGACCAGTCCGACCCAGTAAAGCGGACGGAACTGTGTGATCATGTTAATGACGATGACGACCAGGGTTGCGATACTGAGGAAACGGTTCAGATCATCATTGCCGTAACGGCCGTACATAAAACGCTGCAGCATATTTCTCATTTCAGGAATTCCTTTCATCGGTAGTTGACGAGTGCGGCGGCGCGTCATGAGCTGCCCGCCTCTCATGACATCATACTACCGGTGCAGAAAAAAGTCTAATAAAAAAAGTATAAAACGAGGTGGTACTACATGCAGGGAAAAGCTTTTCAGGAGGTCAATGAGATCTTGAATCAGCTTCCGCTGAAGACAGCAAGAAAGATTCCGGTTTCCTTTTTGAAGATGGTAGAGGAAAATGCGGATCCGACTCATGAGTTTCATTATGATCCTTCCAAATCACTGGAGGCGCAGAATGTATCGGATGAGGCAAAGGTCATTCTTTCTATTTTGTATATCAAGTGTTTCGCGGATGAAAATGAGAAAAAGAAACTGGGAGCTCTGGCCATGCAGGCTGTGGGAAACAGCCATGCGGAGGGAAGCGAGGAGCTGGAGCAGTGTATGAGCCGGCTTTTTGCGGCAGATAAGGCGGAGAAAGATGAAGAGTAATGCGGTAATACTGGTAGTGGACGCTCAGGGCGGCGGGATCGGCCGTCAGCTGGTCGCAGGGATCAAAAAGGCCGCGCCGGATGCTGAAGTCTGGGCGGTTGGTGCCAATCATTCGGCTGCGCTGGCCATGAAAAAGGCAGGCGCGGATGAGACGGCGACCGGGGAGAACGCGGTCATCGTCTGCAGCCGGAAGGCGGATATCATCACAGGTCCGATCGGGATCGTACTTGCGGATTCCATGATGGGAGAGATCACGCCATCCATGGCCCGGGCCATCGGAGAGAGCGAAGCGCTGCGTGTCCTGGTTCCCATGAACCGGTGCAGGACCTACATCGCAGGCATTCAGGGCGGTGCGGTCGGCGACCTGGTCCGGGACGCAGTCGATAAAATTTTAAAAATTTTAGATGAAAAAGAATAAATTAGCACTCAATACTTGACAGTGCTAACAACTGGTGCTATAGTAAAGTCAGTGGAACTGTTATACGACAAGTAGAACAGATTTCGCTGGCTTTATTATTTTG
>CAMMZE010000178.1 GCA_946529195.1 uncultured Lachnospiraceae bacterium | reverse complement strand
CTATCCAGGAACTTACCTTTTTGTCGGGCCGCCTAAGATCGGCAAGTCCTTCCTCATGAGCCAGATCGCCTATCATGTTGCGACAGGAATGGATCTGTGGAGTCACACCACCAGGAAGGGAACCGTTCTTTACCTGGCCCTGGAAGATGACTATGCAAGGCTTCAGAAACGTCTGGCAATGATGTTTGGCGAGACAGGAACCGATCAACTTCTGATGACGATTCATTCCAGGACACTTGGGGACGGTCTGATCGGTCAACTGGAAAATTTTACTGCATCGCATGCAGACACAAAACTGATCATCATTGATACCTTGCAGAAAATCCGGCAAAGCCAGGCGGACCAGTACAATTATAGCAGCGATTATGAGGTTATCTCCTGCGTCAAAGCTTTTACAGACAAAAGCGGTATCTGTGTCTTGCTGGTCCACCACACTAGAAAACTTGATTCATCAGACAGTTTTGAGATGATCTCCGGGACGAACGGCATCCTCGGCGCTGCTGATGGTGCATTTGTCCTTACCAAGAAAAAGCGGACCGATGAGAATGCATCTTTGGAGGTGACAGGGCGTGATCAGCCCAATATGGAGATCACTATCAGGCAGGATCCGGTCACTTGCATCTGGACACTTGTCAAAGTTGAAGGAGAACGGCCTTCGCTTCCACCAGATCCGCTGCTCAAAAGCATTGCACAGATCGTAGATACGGGAGAGTGGTGCGGCAGCGCTTCCAAGCTTGCGGAACAGATCCCGGGCCGGCCCAAAAAGGCCAACGCGCTGTCCCGTTACCTGAATTCCCATTCCGTCCAGCTTTTTAAGGATTTTCATATCAGCTACCAGAATGAACATGGAATGGATGGAAGCCAGATCCGCCTCACATATATGCCAGAGGAAATAGAACAGGAAGGTGCAGAATCCGCTTTTGAAGAAGTATATGAACAAATGGAGATTCCGTTCAAAGAGGATTCATCTGAAAAGCCGGAGAACTCCGAGGAGATGGATCAGGGCACATCATGACGATATATGACGATTATGACGGTAATTTCAGGGCCGGAAAAAACCGTCATATACCGTCATATCGTCATAAAACGGAAATTGTCTGCAAGCAGAGAAAACGAAAACATAATAATCAATCTACAGAAACGATAAAGGGAAATGATTATGAGAAAGAGCATACAGATAACAGAAGACATATTTAAGAAACTTGTCATGTTTTTCCTGATGGGAGAGACAGCTTCCGGTCATGAGATCGAGGTCTATCTGAAAGAAAAGCTGGATCGGCTTGTTATGCATGATCTCTACTCCAGATACAAAACAGATCCTTCCGAGGAAGAACGCAGAAAAGCCATTGACAGCTATCTGGACAAAAGAGGTATTTCACAGTCCTTCAGGTACTGACTAATGGACAACCTTCTCTGGCGGGAGTTTACCGGAGCGTGCCACGCACCGGTAGGATCATCTCAGTGAAGCAGCGAAATGGTCCAGACGGCAGTACATGCTTATCCCGGAAAATAACTTTACCGGTCCGGATATCTCCCGGGCCGCTCCATAAAGCATTCAACATGCTCCGTCAAGGGTTGCCTTCGGCAAAACTTTTACAGAAATTTCTCAGCGGAAACGCTTCGAATTTTCTGTAAAACTTCAAGCCCTTGACTGATCCTGTCTCATACTTTACAGAGCATCCCGGGAGATATGCAAGCTACCTGAAGTGCTATCACTCCGTGACAGACTTCAGCCGCTTGTGAGGGGGACATCCCCCTTCAATCCCCCGGAGATACCGTAACCCTTTTGTTTTTCACAGCCGACTGAACGAGCAAGGAGGCAGCATATGAATAAAGCAAGGCCACGGCAGCTTATCGTTCGATTGAGCGACAGTGAGCTGCAGAAGATAAAACGCCAGGTCGTAAAGTCAGGGCTTTCCCAGCAGGATTATGCCAGGCTCACTTTGCTGACCGGCTCTGTGACAAATACCGATGGCGTGAAACAGGCTATTCCGGAGATGAAACGGATCGGCAACAACATCAACCAGATCACCCGGCGGTGCAACAGCGGATATCCTCCGGACACCTATGATCTTTTGTACATCAGAAAGGAACTGGATCTTTTATGGCAGTTATTAAAGCAGTATCTTCCCACGCAGGAATAAAGCGGGCTTTGGACTATGTTATGAAGAATGAAAAGACAGAACGTACCTTGCTGGATGGCTTAAACTGCAACCCGGATACAGTCCGGCAGGAAATGGAGATGACCAAACGGCTTTATCACAAAACAGGCGGAAGGACATACAAGCATTTTGTTCAGTCCTTCGCTCCTGATGAAATGATTACGCCGGAGCTGGCCAATGAAATCGCCCGGGAACTCGCGGAACGGCTTTCTATTTTTCATGGCTTTGAAGTCCTGATTGCCACTCATAAGGACCGACAGCATATCCACTCCCATTTTATCCTGAATTCTGTCAGTTTTATTGACGGGCACAAGTTTCAGATGCGTGCTGACGATCTGCAGGCTATGAAGGACTTAAGCGATGAGATCTGCCTTCGTCACAATCTGTCAATCTGTGAACGAGGACGGACATTTCATCAGGAGCCAGTCGAGGAAACATCGGCATATACAAAAGAAAAATACCGGTTCTTGAAATCAGCGGAAAATGGCAAAGTAAAGTCCTTTGTCCAGGACACTGCCCTGGCGGTCTTGGAAGCCATGGAGGAAGCATTCAGTCGCGAGGACTTTATCGAACGGATGAAAAGCCAGGGCTATCAGGTCGACTGGCAGGACAGTCACAAATATATCACTTTCACGGACCCGGAAGGGATGAAGGTCCGGAACAGAAACCTTGAAAAAACCTACCATCTGAATGTCGGAAAGGAGGACCTTATTCATGTCTTTGAAGAGAATGCACGAAGAAATGAAAGAGATCAGACAGCCGTCTCTGCCGCAAGAGATCAACTCGCCCGGTTCGATGAAAGAGGAACAGAACGAGGTGATCGAACGACAGAGGCAGCTGATCGAAAAACAGAACCGGAATTTCGAACAGTTGAGGAAAGAGTACCGGGAAGAACTGGTACGGATAGAGGGCCAGCGGAAAAGAGCCGAGGAAGAAGCCGATAAACTCAGGTCTGCTCCGCCCAAAAAAGAAGTCGTATACCGTTACGAACAAAAATGCATGACTTGTCAGCTAAGGCATTACATGGAGGCCAACCGAGGAGCCTGGCGGCTGATACGGTTCCTAACCAGCCTGCTGGCTGCTGGGATTATCTGTGAGATCTTCCAATCCCAGGTTTTTCTGCGGGACCTTCTGGAGCTATTTCAAGTAATCTTGGTCCTCATATGGGGGCTTACAATCGGGGCTGTCCTGTCGGGGCATTATCTGGCTCAAGCGATCGGCTGGTTTGATCCTGACAATGGAATGGTGATCGCAGGGCAGATCCTTCAGGTTGCCCTGCCGATCCTGATATTTGTAGGATATGCTTTGATCGGAAAGTTTGTTGTTCCGAAGATTACAAAATATTTCAGGGAAACTGAAAAAGAGGATCATGTGCCTAGGATGATTGGTCTGCATGTGATCTGTATAGGGGTTGTAATTGCGC
>CAMMZE010000177.1 GCA_946529195.1 uncultured Lachnospiraceae bacterium | reverse complement strand
TGAATGACTTCTTCAATCTGCTGGACGACAACGTAGAGTACGCCTGCCACCGGCCAGATGATCCAGCTGCGGTGCCACTCCATGGTCCAGAAGCTGTATCCCAGATAGATTGCTGTCACAATCGCCCAGTAAATCCCGGACAGAATCCCTTTTCTGCTTCTTTTCTTTCTGCGGGTATAATCGCCCTCTTCCAGGAGTTTCTGATAGCTCTCCCAGACAACGGATACTCTGACGATCTGCCATACGCCGACAGCAATCAGCACCAGGGTGATGCCCACGCCGATACAGATCAGCAGATCGTTGTCCTCCGCAGCCAGACTGGCTCCCAGGATCGGCACGGCACTGAGCACGCAGAGGATGATGCCGACTGTCATTCCCATCAGATGCGTATGCTCATATTCCTGCTTGCGCTCTTTTGCCAGACTGATGACGCCATATTCCGTATCGATGATTTCTTTTTCCAGATAGTCATATTTGGAAAGCTGCATGCCGTTTTTTACAAAAAGGAATACGGCTGCCGCAACGATCAGCATCAGGACGATGCATCCCAGGATACTGGCCTGGTCTTCTGTCAGGGGAATCCTACCTGCTTCTCCTGCTGCCGCTGCAATAATCAGGAAAACAGGGGACAGGATGCAGAGCATCACGCCCAGAGAAATCTGTCCGGCTGACTGCTCCACTGCCAAAAGGTAGGAATGGGCTTCCTCCAGGCTGACCTTGCGGACAAGCTCTCCTTCCGGATCTACGCTTACGGAGCTCTCTACCGGTGCCGGAAGATCTTCTATCTCATCTTTTAAAAGGTAATCTGTGCTGACGCCAAACAGTTCAGCCATCGCAATAACTTTATTCAGATCAGGAACGGACTGGGCTCCTTCCCATTTGGATACGGACTGGCGGCTGACATGCAGCCGGTCTGCAAGTTCTTCCTGTGACCACCCGTTTTTCTTTCTCTCCAGGATAATCTTATCTGCCATCATCATAACAGGCACTCTCCTTCCTCTCACCGGTACGCTGCTGCGCCGGGGCCTTTGTTTTTCTGGCTCTAGCATACACATTTTCCCGATTGCAGACCATAAAGCGGGCTTTGCAATTTGTCAACTGGCAGTTGCAACTGCCCGAAAACAGGGGATTTTACCGAAAAACAGCCCAGATGACCGCCACGACAAGCGCCGGAAGCAGATTGGCTACCCGGATCTTCTTGCCCCAGAACAAATTGACGCCGACACAGAAAATCAGGATCGATCCGACCAGAGAAAGATTGTTCATGGCTTGATCGGTAATATAAGGCCGGATCAGGACAGCCAGCGCGGTCACGCTTCCCTGAAAGAGGCCGACAGGAATGGCAGAAAACATGCATCCCTTTCCCAGTGACGCTGACATGACCATGATGATGATCAGGTCGAGCACCGCTTTGGCAAACAGGATGGAATGATCACCGACCGCTCCGTCCTCAATGGATCCGACCACGGCCATGGCACCGATGCAGACTGTCAGTGAAGCAGTCACAAAGGCATTCACAAACCCCTTGTCTGAGCTGTTGCCGCTCTTATCCCGGAGCCATACTCCAAACTTCTCAATCTTGCCCTCCAGGTCAATCAGTTCCCCCACCAGGGCTCCAATGGCCAGCGACGCAATCATCATCATGGTACCTGTCGTCGCCAGTCTGCCATCTTCTGCCATGACATACATACACTGCAAGGCACCGGCGATGCCGATAAAAAGCACCGCAACGGCATTGGCCAGCATCAGAGTCTCCCGGCTCCTCTCACTGAGCCGGTTGCCAGACAAGACGCCGGCCACTCCGCCGGCTATGATAAAACAAACATTTATAATCGTACCTAATCCTGGCATGTATTCTCCCTCTGTCCTGCAGATAGTATTTTCTAACATCTATTTTTAGCACAAAAAAAAGAGCCCCGCAAGCCATTTATAAGAACTTGCGGAGCCCCGATGTCTCCTATTCCAGGTTCAGTTTTCTGGTCAGGATGACTTTTGTGACGATAAAGTAGACGGCTGACATGATCAGGTAGACCAGAATGAGCAGGCCGATGATACCGGCTAACATGCCGATACCGGTAACGGACCAGGTGCCGTTTGTGTATATAATACCCCAGTCTGCCTCTTCTGCCCATGCTTCTAATCTGGAGAAAAGGCCGTTGCTGATCACAAGTCCTCTTGCCAGACTTTCCAGGGTGGTGATACCGAAGTAAGCCAGAATTGCCCAGAGGACACGATGCTTTTTGGCCAGATGACCCAGCGCGATGGAAGCGTAAATCTTGAGAGTCTCCTTTGCCACTGTAAACAGAATGAGGACAAGGATCTCCAGCAGGAAAAGAGGTACCGACGCAGGCAGATCCGCCTCCTTCAGGATCTGAGGCAGCATGCGCAGACCTTCCATCAGCTCGGCCGGCTGGTAGATCAGGAGGAAAATCAGGCCGCTGACCAAGGCAACCAGGCTGGAAATGATGGTCAGAATCATAGCACTCAGCGCCTTGGCCGCAATGTGCTCGGACACAGAAGCCGGAAGCGTAAACATCAGATAGCCTTCGTCACCCAGCAGTCCCTTGTAAAATCTCTCGCAGATAAAGACAAAAGTCAGGACTCCTGTCACAATGATCAGTCCGATCAGGATAACCGGCACCAGAATGGTCAGAAAGCGGAGGATAAAGCTGCCGCTTTCCATTGCTTTTTCAAAAACCCCATGCATCATGATTCCGGTCAGGACTGCAAAGGCTGCTGTTGCGATCCAGAGCACTCCAAAGCGTCTGAAGCAGGAACGCAGATCATATTTCATCAATTTACTGAGCATATTCATTCCCTCCATTCCAGAGCTGTGCACGGAACATCTCCCGGAAGAGCTGGTCCACACTGCCGTTTGTGCGGTCTCTGATGCTGTCTACACTCTCATGCAGAACCACGCTGCCTTCCCGCAGAAAGACTGCTTCATCAAGTACTTTTTCAATATCGAGAATCAGGTGGGTGGAGATCAGCACCGTGGCATCCTCGCTGTAATTGGTTAGGATCGTTCTCATGATAAACTCTCTGGCTGCGGGGTCTACTCCGGCAATCGGCTCATCCAGCAGGTAGAGTCTGGCATTTCTGGACATAACCAGCATGAGCTGCATCTTTTCCTTGGTTCCCTTAGAAAGACTCTTGATCCGCATCTGCGGCTTCAGTCCGAGCGTCCTGCACATATCCGATGATTTCTCAAGGTCAAAGTCTTCATAAAAGTCTGCAAAAAGCTCAATCATATCGCCTACCCGCATCCAGTCCGCAAAATAGGGACGGTCGGGCAGATAGCTGACGATCTTTTTCGTCTCCACGCCAGGGAATTCTCCTGCGATGCGGACTTCACCGGACGAAGGCTGCAGCAGCCCGTTCAGGATCTTAATCAGTGTTGTCTTGCCGGATCCGTTGGGGCCCAGAAGACCGATGATCTTGCCGGAAGTCAGGCTCAGATCAACATGGTCCAGAGCCTTCACGTCTCCGAAATCTCTGCAGAGGCCTGTGCATGTAATCAGTTCCTGTGTCATTCTCTCTCCTCCTTATCCGCCGCAATCAGCTCTGCGGCCTGAACTCTTGTAAATCCGAGTTCCTTCATATCTGAAAAGTAT
>CAMMZE010000176.1 GCA_946529195.1 uncultured Lachnospiraceae bacterium | reverse complement strand
ATCACAAGTCCTTCCTCGATACGCTTTTCCGTGCTGCGGCGGCCTCTTACCAGGTCACCGAAGCGCTGTACGATTACGCCGCCGCCCAGCATATTGGACAGGCGGGCAATACTCTCGCCGTAGCCGTTGCTGTCCTTGAAGGGCAGGGAGAAATGCTTGGCTACCAGAAGGGCAAAGTTGGTGTTCTCTGTCTGCAGTTCCGGATTCTCATAGCTGTGTCCGTTCACCGTTACGATACCGTTGGTATTCTCAGAAACTACAGCTCCCTTGGGATTCATGCAGAAGGTGCGGACCCTGTCCTCAAACTTCTCAGTTCTGTACACGATCTTGCTCTCATAGAGCTCGTCGGTCAGTTCGGAAAATACGACTGCGGGCAGCTCCACGCGCACGCCAATGTCCACGCGGTTGGACTTGGTCGGGATCTCCAGCTCCTGGCAGACCTTTTCCATCCAGCTGCTGCCGCTGCGGCCAACAGAAACGATGCACTTCTTGCAGCTGTACTCCTCTTTCTCCGTACGGATCAGATAACCCTCTTCTGTCTTCTCCACATGCTCAACCGGAGTATCAAAGAAGAAATCTACATGCTCTTTCAGCTCATTGTAGAGATTTTCCAGCACGATATAGTTAATATCCGTGCCCAGATGACGAACGGAAGCGTCAAGCAGGTTCAGTTCATTCTGGATGCAGATCTTTTTAAAACGGGTATTGGCAGTCGTGTAGAGTTTGGTGCCTGCTCCGCCGTGGGCCATGTTGATGTCATCGACATATTCCATGAGCTCCATGGCCTTTTTCTTGCCCACATACTCATAAAGGGTTCCGCCGAAATCATTGGTCAGATTGTACTTGCCATCTGAAAAAGCGCCGGCGCCGCCGAATCCGCTCATGATGGCGCAGGTCTTGCACTTGATGCAGGACTTGACCTTGTCGCCGTCGATGGGGCATTTTCTCCTTTCCAGAGCATGGCCGCGTTCAAAGACTGCTACCTTCAGGTCCGGTCTGATCTTTAAGAGTTCATATGCAGAATAAATACCGCCGGGACCTGCCCCGACGATCAGCACGTCATAATGGTTCATATCGTATCTCTCCTCCTGTACCACTTATCTTTCCGCCGCATACCGGCGCAGCATGGACGCGGTAAAGCCCTCTGTCCACTGGCCGTTCTCATAGCGTTCATTGAGCCAGTCTACAGCCGCCCTCCGGCCTTCTTCATCAAAGGAAAAATGCTTCTCCGTCATCAGGTCCGGATCCGTCTGCTCAAAGGCAAAGGGTTCCGGCCAGATCACAGCCTGCAGACACTCCTCCATTGTCTGCGTTCCGTCCTCGTCTGTCTGCGCCGGCAGATGGACGATCCGGTAGCGCATCCCCTTATAGCTTCCGGTAAACGGCTGATTATATTTATAATAATTAAAATTCAGAATATCATTATATTCAATCATTCCAGTCCTCCTGCATCGCTCATTGTCACATGTAAAATGCACGGCGCCAACAGGCCGTGCACTTTACATAGCCCGGTTTCATGCAATTTGCTCTGCCGGTCACACGATGATAGACAATTCGCGGTTGCTTCTCCTATAGCGTCTGTAGGTCACGCCGGATGCGTGCAGCATGCGCTTGGACGCCAGAACCGAGGGCGTATCCGCATACTTGTCATCATCATAGATGATCTCGCTGATCCCGCTCTGAATGATGGCCTTGGTGCACTCATTGCAGGGGAACAGGGTCACATAGATCCTGCTGCCTTCCAGACTGCCGCCCCGGAAATTGAGGATGGCGTTGAGCTCACTGTGGGTCACATAGATGTATTTGGTATCCAGCGGCTCCCCCTCCCTGTCCCAGGGAAACTCATCATCCGAGCAGCCTCTCGGAAAACCATTGTAGCCGATGGACAGAATCTTGTTATCGGTGCTGACGATGCAGCAGCCCACCTGACTGTTAGGGTCTTTGGAACGCATGGCTGCCAGCTTGGCAACGCCCATAAAATACTCATCCCAGGAAATATAATCCTTGCGTTTTTCTGTCATGACTTTAGTCCTCCTCAATCATGGCTATGCGCTTTTTATGACGCTCTCCCTCGGAAAAAGGAGTATTCAGAAATGTTTCCACAATGGAAAGGGCCGTTCCGGCGCCGATGACTCTGGCTCCCATGCCCAGGATATTGGCATCGTTGTGCTCCCTGGTCAGTCTGGCCATGTATTCATTGGTGCAGACAGCTGCCCGGATACCGGGAACACGGCTGGCTGCCATGGTGATGCCTAGGCCCGTTCCGCAGATCAGAATGCCTTTATCACATTCTCCGGAAGCTACTGCCCTGGCGACCTTTTTCCCGTAGACCGGGTAGTCGCAGGACTCTGTCGTGTAGGTCCCGAAATCTTTGTACTCCAGCTGATGGTCTTCCAGATACTTTTTTACTTCCTGCATCAGTTCATATCCGCCGTGGTCACATCCGAGTGCTATCATGTTTTCCCCTCCCTTTATACTCTGATTACCTTGTGGCCTGCCGCCTTAAGCAGACGGTTCATAATCGCTGCGCCAAGTCCGGCGCCTGCGAAGCTTTCTGAATAAATATAGTCGATCTGATCCTCGTCCATCTGCCGCAGAACCTCGTAGAGATTTGCCGCGATGCTTTCCTCATGGTCTCTGGATCCGATATCAATTACTCTTTCACATGTATACAGGTCCTGATTCTCCTCAGAAGCAATGACTGCCGTCCGGTGTCCGGCCGCCTCATGCTCCTTTGTCAGCCGGTTGATGGTCTCCGCCACTGCATCCCGCTTGCCCTCGACAATAGAAAGGCTCCCTTTTGGCGCATAATGCCGGTACTTCATGCCGGGCGCTTTGGGCCGCATGTTCGGATCCTCGCTGCCGGCGAGCAGGCCGGGATCGATCTTAACCGAACCGATCACTTCTTCCAGCATGGCCTTTGTAATATAACCCGGCCGCAGGATCATGGGCTCATCGCCCGATAAATCTACGATGGTAGATTCCAGGCCGATGTCTACGCGGCCGCTGTCGATGATCATATCGATCCTGCCCTCCAGATCCTGACGCACATGCTCTGCCTCGGTGGGGCTGGGCCGGCCGGAGGTGTTGGCACTAGGCGCAGCCAGATACAAGCCGCTGGTCCGGATCAGCTCATAAGCCGTCGGATGGGACGGCATGCGGATGGCAACGGTATCCAGTCCTCCCGTTGTCTGCCTGGGCACGACGTCAGTCTTTTTCAGGATCATGGTCAGAGGGCCGGGCCAGAAATGGTCGGCCAGCTGATAAGCCTTTTCCGAGATCTCCCGGGCAAGTATTTTCAAGGCTTCCATGTCTGCAATATGGACGATCAGCGGGTTGTCAGAAGGTCTGCCCTTTGCCGCATAAATTCGTGCCGAAGCCTCGGGATTGAGCGCATCACCCCCGAGACCGTATACTGTTTCTGTAGGAAATGCCACCAGACCGCCCTTTTTCAGAATCTGTGCGGCAGTCCGCATCAGTTCAGGGTCACAGTGGTCATTATCATATTGTGCAATAATTGTATTCAAACTTAACCCTTCTTATTTCATGAATTCACGGTACTCTTTCAGGACCGCTTTGGGCTCGCCGATCTTTTTGATCTGGCCGTCATGCATCCACATGACTCTGTCGCAGA
>CAMMZE010000175.1 GCA_946529195.1 uncultured Lachnospiraceae bacterium | reverse complement strand
CCGGATGCGTTCTCGACACACTTGACCACACCATGAACATTCACGAAAACCAGCGCATCTTCAGAAGGACAGACGAAGATTTCAAGAAGGACTATGCAGATTTTGAACAGAAATATGTAATTAGAAGCCTAAGATGACAGGGGACGGGGAACCGCCCCCTGTTTCCTTTTTCGTTGATTAATTCGTCGAATTATCCTATACTGTAGTTATGTGACAACAGGGATGGGTACTGACCCCTGTCTCTGACTGGAAGGAGTTTTTGATGGTTTTATATGATGGCAGGCCGGAGGATGCGGCGGCGCGTTTGCCGCGGGAGACCCGGACTTATGATTTCCTGGATGCGCTTTCTATTCCCTATAAAAGGACGGACCATGCGTGCACGATGACCATGGAGGAGTGCAATGAGATTGATGCGGTGCTGGGTGTGGTGATCTGCAAAAATCTGTTTTTGTGCAACCGGCAGAAGACCAGGTTTTACCTCTTGATGATGCCGGGGGACAAGAAGTTTAAGACCAAAGAGCTTTCCGCCCAGATCGGGTCATCGCGCCTGTCTTTTGCGGATGCGGATGCCATGCTGCAGTATCTGGATATCGAGCCGGGCTCGGTCAGCATCATGGGGTTGATGAATGATACCGGCCATGCGGTGCAGCTGCTGATTGATGAGGATGTGCTGGCGGGAGAATACCTGGGCTGCCATCCCTGCGTGAATACCAGCAGCCTCAAGCTTCGGACGCAGGATGTGATCGGCAAGTTCCTTCCGGCGACCGGACACGACTATCAGACCGTTCATTTGATCGGGGAGGATTAAATCGCTATGCGTTTATTTGTTGCAATCACGCTGTCAGACGAGATGAAAAAGACCGTCACCGGTACCCTGCACGCCCTGAAAAAAGCAGGTGTGAAGGGGAATTACGTGCCCGCGCAGAATCTGCATCTGACCCTGGCTTTTATCGGAGAGACCAAGGATTCGACAGCGGTGAAGGAGGCTTTACAGACGGTAAAATGGAAATCATTTCGCCTGTCTCTGGCGGAGATGGGGACTTTCGGAGACCTGCTCTGGGTCGGCCTCAAGGGCAATCAGGGCCTGAGCGCAGCAGTGCGGGAAGTGCGCGGCGCGCTGGATGCGGCCGGGATCGCTTATGATAAAAAGAAGTTTGCTCCCCATATCACCATTATCCGCAAAATGAGCGGAAACTGGAAAAGCCTTCCGGCCCCGAAGGGGGAAATGATGGTGAAAAAGATTTCTCTGATGAAGTCCGAAGTCAGGGACGGGAAAAGGGTGTATACAGAAATATTTGCTGTCGAAGTGTGACTGGCAGGCTCGCAGGAGGAGATATGAACGAGTCAGAAAACAGGAAGAAGGATCCTCTCGCCTGGGAGGAGCTGAGCACAGAGCATATTGTGCAGGATCAGTGGATTGATTTCAGAAAGTCAGCATACCGCTATCCGGACGGCAGGGTATTTGAGCCTTTTTACAGCTATAGCCGCCGGGATTATGTGGTAATTGTTGCATCAGATACAGAAGGAAAATACCTCTGCGTCCGCCAGTTCCGCCAGGGAATCCGGGAGGTGACGACAGAGTTTCCGGCAGGCGGGATCGAGCGGATTGACGGCAGGGAGTATGGAGGCAGGCAGGATCTGTCGGCGGAAAATGCCCTTGCGGCGGCGAAGCGGGAGCTTTTGGAAGAAACTGGCTATGAGTCGGATGAGTGGGAGTATCTGCTCACAATTCCATCCAATGCGACCATTTCCGACAACTATGCATACCTGTTTTCTGCCAAAAACTGTCGAAAAGTGGGGGAACAGGACCTGGACGAAACAGAGATGCTGTCCTTTGCCCGCTATACAAGAGAAGAAATCGAAGAACTGATCCGGACGGGCGGCTTTCAGCAGGCTATGCACGTCACAGCCTGGCTGCTGGCAGGCCGAAATAAGGATTGAGAGCCGGATGGGAAAGGAAAGACGCAAACCGCGGCTTTTCAGGCCGGGCAGCTAAGAGGTGAAAAGGATTGCGCGGGATTGTTTATGACTATATCAAGAAGAAATATAAAACATCACCGGAGTTTCCGTGGAAGGGTGACGATGTGGATGCCGTGTTCCGCCACAAGGATAACCGCAAATGGTTCGCCCTGATCATGGAAGTGCAGGGAGAGAAGGTGGGCCTGCCGGAGGAAGAATTCGTCGACATTATCAATCTCAAGATGGATGATCTGATCTTCCGCGATATGATTCTGCAGGAGGAGGGCATTTTGCCTGCCTACCATATGAATAAGCAGCACTGGATCACAGTCCTGCTGGATGGGAGTGTGTCAAAGGAGCGGGTCTTGGCCCTGATCGACATGAGCTATCTGGCAACGGCCTCTGCAAAGAAAAAGGCGCAGGCCAGGCCGGCAAAGGAATGGATCATCCCGTCCAATCCCAGGTATTTTGATATCGTTGGCGCTTTTGAGCAGGCAGATGAGATCAACTGGAAACAGGGGAGAGGGATCAAAAAAGGCGACACTGTTTTTATGTATGTGGGGGCGCCCATATCCGCAATCCTGTATAAATGCAAGGTGACGGAAACGGACATTCCTTTTCAGTACAGTGACCGGAATCTGACCATGACAGCCCTGATGAAAATCCGCCTGCAAAAGAGATATCCGGCGGACAAGTTTAACTTTGAGAGACTAAAAGAAGAGTTTGGCATATACGCAGTCCGCGGGCCGAGAGGCATACCGCACTCCCTGAGCGCGGCTCTGAAAAGATAAGAGGAGGGAGACAGGGGACGGTTCTCTGTCTCCTTTTGAGAATCAGACAAGAAAGAGATATTGAAAATAATTTTTTTGTTATCTTCTGGAAAGGAGCATATAAAAGTATGAAGAAACAAATGATGACCCTTATGGCAGCAGGTCTTTGTCTGTGTCTGGCAGCAGCCTGCGGCAGCAGTAAGAAGGAAACAGAAGCTGTAACAGAGTCGCAGATAGAGATTGAAACAGAGACCGAAAAGGCGACAGAGACGCAGGCACCGACGACGGAGGCGATGACAGAGACAGAGGCACCGACAGAAACAGAAACAGAGCCTGTTACGGAGGCAGAAACAGAGAAGGCTAAAGAGACACAGGCGCCGGAACAGGCTTTAGAGGACGGAGAAGCTCTCTTTACCAGCGAGGATATGCGGTTTACTTTTGTCTATGATGAAGTGAATACGGTAGAGCTGACAGACGTAGGAGCCGCAGACCTGACGGTTGAAGGTGAAGATTCTCTGGTCAACCTTTCTATAACAGTCGTTCCCGCAGACAGCATGCCGCCGGTAGACCAGATCATTGATGACGGCATACTGAGTGAGACGCAGCAGTACCTGAACAACATGGCCCAGCCGCCGGAAAAAGATGAGCTGAAGATCGGAGATCATCAGCTGGCTGGCTACACTTTCAGCTATGTAGATGCGGACGGACAGACCGTGGACAGCAGCTTTTATGTAGAAAAGCGAGAAGGCAGAGGAATCTATTATCGCACACAGGCCTTTGCAGGGGCTGAAAGCTATGACGACGTACAGGAAGCCCTGGAAAAGGCAGTCAAGACACTGCGCTTTATGCGATAGGGAGACAGGGGACGGTTCTCTGTCTCCCTGTCCCCGGGAGATATTGACGCAAAAACAGCCGGATAATCAGCAAAAAAACTGATTTTCCGGCTGTTTTTGT
>CAMMZE010000174.1 GCA_946529195.1 uncultured Lachnospiraceae bacterium | reverse complement strand
TATCCGTGCTTTTCCAGCAAGGCGTCAAACTGCCCGGTCACATACTTGTACTCTTCTTCGACCCCTTTTTCTGTAAAACAATCTCTCTCAAACCAATGGTCTTTCTGGTAAAACCTTGGCTCCCTGGTCCAGTCCTGGGGCAGCCAGTCCCAGACAATGCGCTCTCTGTCAGGATCATCCGGTCTGAAGACTGGAATGTCGAATTCCTTCAGCCAGGGCATCACCTCTGCCTTGCGGTGCATTTTCTCCAGTGTCAGAGACGCTGTATCCCGGGCCCTGCCGTAAGGGGAAACATAGAAAGCTGCTATATCCATCTTGCATAGTCTTTCAGCGAGATACTCTGCCTCTTTCCAGCCCTTTTCCGTAAGAGAATCCCTTTCATAATCCGGATCCCCGTGCCTGATCAGTAAAATCTTCATAATATATCCTCATCTGTCTTTTTATTTCTATGTTTTAAAATACTATTACCGTTCTAGTATTATAATATAGCATGTCCCTTCACATATAGTTTTTTTGCAATACAATCTGTGATATTCTGTAAAGTAGACAGAGAGGGAGACAGAGAACCGTCCCCTGTCTCCCTGAAAGGAGTTTTTCGTATGATTATCAATAAAATTGTGCAGGCCTATTTCAGCCCGACGGGCGGGACAAAAAAGATCGTAACTGCTGCTGCCGCGGTGCTGGCACAAGAACTGAATCTGCCGGTGGAGACGGTGGATTTTACCCAGCCGGCAGGCCGGGCGGGTGCTATCCTGATCCCTGCGGACGCGCTTCTGGTTATCGGCGTTCCAGTCTATGCCGGGCGAGTTCCCAATAAGCTTCTTCCCTTTGTCCATGAACAAATCAAAGGGACTGGTGGTCCTGTAGTCGCACTGGTCAGCTATGGCAACCGGAGCTTTGGCGACGGGCTTTCAGAGCTGCTCATGGAGCTTGGCGGAAATAGCTTCTGCCCGCTGGCGGCTGGTGCCTTTGTCTGTCAGCACTCCATGGTAGCGGAGCTCGGAACAGGGCGGCCGGATGAAGATGACCTGAAACAGCTGCGTGCTCTTGCGGCCGATGCGGCGCGCCGGACCCGTGAAATCAGCGATGTGAGTGAACTTGCTGCTCCGCTTGTCGAGGGCAATACACCTCCCGGGTCCTACTACCGGCCTTTGGAGGCAGACGGCAAACCAGCAAACTTCTTAAAAGCGAAACCGAAGACGGATCCGGACAAATGTATCCGCTGCGGTCTTTGCGCCAAGGTCTGTTCCATGGGTTCCATCGATCCGGATGACGTAAGCAGTGTCCCCGGCATCTGCATCAAGTGCCAGGCCTGCGTAAAGCACTGCCCGAAAGGCGCAAAATACTTCGACGATCCCTCTCTCCTGTCCCATCATGAAATGCTCCGGAACCATTACCAGGCACCGAACCGCAATGCAACATACCTGTTCTAGGGGAGACAGAGAACCGTCCCCTGTCTCCCAAAGTCGCCTGCGAAGCGACCTGTCTTTTGACGGATATTGATATACTCATGCCATGGAGGTGACAATATGGCGATACCTATCTACCGCAGGATCTGTGACAGCATTACAGACGGCGCTCTGCCCGCAGACTTTTCTCTGCCGGATGAGGGATCTGATGACAGCAGCCTGTCCTTTATTCCGGGAGCTTATGATGGCATCTGCATGTACCATCTGCAGCCGGAGGAGCTGGACGCTGACGGTGCCCGGCAGATGGCACGGGCTCTTCGATGTGCTTCCGACGGAGACTACGCTGCTGCCCATGCACTGTTTGCCGAGTGGACGAAGACCCACCGCGCTGTCTCTTTTGCAACGCGGCTGCAGCGCTATGTGCTCTCGCACACAGATGTGCTGGATGCTGACCGTGTTTATCATACTGCTTTTTCGATGGCTGTCTCATCCGATCAGCCAGAGTGTGTTAAGGTCGGCCTGATTCTCCTGATCCTCTTCCTCTCTCCCGATGAGACTGTGAAGGAGGTAGTCCGCAGGCTCGGCCTCTATGATGAGTTTACGGTATTTGCCGTCTACAATATGCTGGAATGGCCGGACGGGAATGAGGAAATCTTCGCATTGGCGCAGAAGGTGCATGGCTGGGGCCGTATCCATGCTGTGGACAGCCTGCAGCCGGAGACCGATCTCATCCGCCGCTGGCTTCTTCTTGAAGGCGCGCATAATGATGTGATGCCCGCCTATTCCGCCCTGACCTGCTGGCAGAGGTCCGGTGCTGAGGAGATCCTGACCGGTTCTCCGTCCCAGGAAGAGTTCTCCGCGATCTCCTTCCTGATCGGCGCCCTGATTGATGAGGGACCTGTCCAGGGTATTTCCGCCCTGGAAAATGCCCCGCAGATCCTGGAGAGGTTTCTTTTCCTCTCCGCTGACTATCGTCTGAATTCCGAAGATCTGGAAGTGATCCTGGCCGTCCGCCGCATGATGGGCTGGGATGATGAATAATTCATACTATACAAAAGTTATTATCACCGCTTCCGGCATCTGCCGTTTTCACAAGGAGGCGCCCTGCTATGACCAATGATACATTTACGATTTCCGCCGCGCAGCTGCGGCAGATTGCCCGCTATGAGATCACGTTCAAAGATATTTTTGGCGATGCCGGCTTTCATATAGGAAATATTGTCTGTCCGGAGCCTTACAGCTATTCCCTGGAGGATCTGCATCAAGCCCTTAAAAATCTGCAGGCATCTGATCCCCTTATGGAAGAGTTTGGAAAAGACTGGTTTTATCCCATCACCCAGCTTTCTGATGCATTCGGCTTCCCGCAGATCTACGCCTCCATCCATGATCCGGCCCTGATCTCTGATGCTGCGAAGACCTGGCCCGGGCTGCAGGTGACCGATGGACAGTGGTTTGTCACCGCCTGGAGAGAACTGGATCATGCATGGACTGCATATACAGATTCTGCCAGACTCTCCGACATGCTCGGCCTGGACCTTCTTCTGGCGGACCTGGATCAGTATTTTGAAAACAGAGAAAAGCCTGTCCCGGAGAGAACCTTTCCTGTGTCCGAGATGAAAGCCTATATAAAATATTTCTACAATGATGATTTCGTCAAAGATGCTTCTGAGGATCAGCTTTCTCTTGCAAGACGCTTTATCGATGCCTTTTGCGAGCAGGAGGACACGACGGCTCTTGATCTGAAAGGATACGCCTGCTACGGAGGCAGTGCCCTCTATCCCTGCGACTGGGAGGTCTCCCGTGACTGCATACTCCGGCTTTTCGAGCTGACCGATGATCCCCAGTATGCCAATACGCTCGGTTATATCTATTATTATGGCCGCTGCAGTGACGGGGTGCCTGAGTATGACAAGGCCTTTTATTATTTTGGCATCGCTGCTGCAAATGGCCTCTATGAAGGCATGTATAAACTGGCTGACATGTTCCGGCAGGGATATGGCTGCAAGCAGAGCCCCCGTACAGCCCGCTCCTTATACGGGATGGTTTATGATGACAGTATTCTGTCCTTCCTGCGCGGCCAGCACGCCAACTTTGCGGATGCCGCCCTCCGGATGGGTATCGTGTTTGAGAAAGGGATCCATGAAGAAATCGACCTTCCAACCGCCTACCGTTACTACCTGCAGGCCGAGTACGCGGCTGCGCTGCGTGCACAGGACTCCGACTTTTTCGGCAATATTGCTGTCGTAAAGAATGCCCGCGAGGCCCTGGAAAGAGTCCACAGCCAGCTG
>CAMMZE010000173.1 GCA_946529195.1 uncultured Lachnospiraceae bacterium | reverse complement strand
CGGATGTAAAGACAAAGAAACTGAAGATGCCGGTCCGTGTCATTGTCTACATGGGGGCTTTTCAGATTATGTGCATGGACTCGGTGCCGGACAGCGCGGCAGTCAATGAATCTGTCAAGCTGGCGCGGCGGCATGGTTTTTCCAGCATGAGCGGCTTTGTAAATGCCGTCCTGCGAAGTGTAGCCGCAAAAAGAGAGAGCGTATTTGCACCGGACCCGGAGAAAGATCCGGCAGCATATCTGGCCTTTTGCTATTCCCTGCCGGAGTGGATCGGGAAGATGTGGCTTGCCCGTTATTCCTTCCAGACTTGTAAAGAAATGGCTGAGTATATGCAGAGGCCGCAGCAGGTGACGGTTCGTGTACGCCGGCCGGAAGAGACAGATGAGATCATCCGCTCTCTTGCAGACCAGGGCGTAACAGCGCGAAAAGGGGAGATTTTTCCCTGGGCTCTGCATCTGGAAGGGCTGGACAGTCTTCCGGCTCTGAAAGAATTCGCCTGTGGCAGGATCACCGTGCAGGATGAGGGTGCCATGCTGGCAGCAGTCTGCACCGGAATCCGGGGCGGAGAGCGTATCATTGACTTGTGCGCAGCACCGGGAGGCAAAAGTTTGCACATGGCGGACCTGCTTGCCGGCAGCGGAAGTGTTTCGGCAAGAGATATTTCACATGCAAAAACAGAAAGAATAGAGGAAAATCTGGCCAGAGCCAGGGCGGAAAATGTACAGACCATGGTCTGGGACGCCTGTGTCAGAAGGGAAGAGGATGCAGAGTCAGCAGATATCGTGATGGCAGACCTTCCCTGCTCAGGACTTGGCGTGCTGGGCCGGAAGGCGGACATCCGCTATCAGGCGAGTCCGGAAAAGATCCGTTCTCTGGCAGAACTGCAAAAGCAGATCCTGGAGGCATCCCGGGACTATGTCAGACCGGGCGGCGTGCTGGTCTACAGCACATGCACCCTCACGGATGAGGAAAATGAAGAAATCAGAAAATGGATGCTGGAGGATACGCGTTTTGAAGCGGAGAGCCTGGATCCCTTCCTGCCGGACCGGCTGAAGGACAGCCAGACCGCACAGGGACAGATCCGGATTCTGCCCGGCAGATTTGGAACTGACGGGTTTTACATCGCCAGATTCAGGCGTGTAGGTTAAAAGCATCGGAGGAAAAGGCATGGAAAAAGCAGACATCAAATCGATGACACTGCCGGAGCTGGAGGATTTTGTAACCGGCACTCTGGGGGAAAAGAAATACCGCGCTGCCCAGATCTATGACTGGATGCACGGCAAGCTGGCGGATGATTTTTCGGAAATGACCAATCTTTCCCGCAGACTGCGGGAGCGGCTGGATGAGACCAGTGAACTGGTAAAACTGGAAGCTGCCGACAAATTGGTCTCCAAAATCGACGGAACCAGCAAATATCTCTTCCGCCTTCCGGATGACCGGATCATTGAGAGCGTTCTGATGATCTACCATCACGGACACAGCGTCTGCATCTCTTCGCAGGTTGGCTGCCGGATGGGCTGCCGTTTCTGTGCTTCGACACTTGGCGGGCTGGAGCGGCAGATGCTGCCGTCGGAGATGCTGGATGAGATCTATCAGATCCAGAAAGACTGCGGACACCGTATTTCGAATGTTGTTGTGATGGGGACCGGAGAGCCTCTGGATAATTACGACAACCTGGTCCGTTTTCTGACTCTGCTGACGGACAGCAGGGGCCTGGGAATCAGCCAGAGAAACATTACGGTCTCTACCTGCGGACTGGTACCAAGGATCTATGAACTTGCGGACCTGCAGCTGCAGATCACGCTGGCCATTTCTCTGCATGCGGTAACGGATGAAAAGCGCCGGGAGATCATGCCGGTCGCGAACCGTTACAGTATCGAAGAGATCCTGAAGGCCTGCAGATATTATATAGAAAAAACAGGCCGCCGCATCACTTTTGAATACAGTCTGATCCGCGGAGTCAATGACAGCCGGGAGGAAGCGCATGCGCTTGCTGACCTTACCAAAGGGCTTTTATGCCATATCAATCTGATTCCGGTGAACCCGATTGAAGAAAGGGACTTCAGGCAGTCCGAGGCTGAGGCGGTTTTGAAATTCAAAAACATTCTTGAAAATTGCGGAAGAAATGTTACTATAAGAAGAGAAATGGGCAGGGATATCCAAGCTGCCTGTGGACAACTTAGAAAACAATACATGCAGAGAGCGTCTGACTCTCCGTTGACATAGACATAAAAAATAGGAACAGAGAACCTGTTCTGAAATAGAATTGGCAGGAGGAAAAGCATGCAGGCATATGCCAGAACAGACATCGGATGCGTCAGGAAGATGAACCAGGATGTGTTCTTCTACTCGACACAGCCGGTCGGACCTCTTCCGAATTTATTCATTGTTGCAGACGGCATGGGCGGTCACAAGGCAGGCGATTATGCAGCCAGATATGCGATTGACGTCTGTGTTGATAGTATTCGGAAGAGCAGCTGCACCAGTCCCATCAAAGCGCTGGATCAGGCGGTCAAACTTGCAAACAGCAAGGTTTTTGAAAAATCAGAGCAAAACGAAGAGTATCAGGGAATGGGCACTACGATGGTGCTTTGTTTTATAGAAGACGGACAGCTCTATGTAGCCAATGTTGGTGACAGCAGACTCTACCTGCTGGGCGATGGTCTGAATCAGGTGACAGAGGATCACTCTTATGTTGCGGCTATGGTAAGAGCGGGTGAGATTACAGAGGAAGAAGCCCGTGTTCACCCGGATAGAAACATGATCACTAGGGCAATCGGTGTTAGTGAGAATGTGAGGATCGACTATTTTGAGGTGGATCTGAAAGCCGGAGACAGCATTTTGCTTTGTTCGGACGGACTGACGAATATGGTCACAGACGAGGAAATCAGGAGGATCCTGCAGCAGGCAGGTCCCAGAGAGGCAGTAGATGACCTGATAGATAGAGCTATTCTTTATGGTGGAACTGACAATATCACGGCAATCGTTGTCGTGCCTGACGGAGAGGAGGTGACCGCATGATCAGCAATGGAACTTTTTTGATGAACCGTTACGAGATTCTTCAAGCCATCGGCGCCGGTGGCATGGCAGAGGTCTATAAGGCCAGAGATACCGCCCTTAGCCGCCTGGTTGCGGTCAAGGTTCTGCGTCAGGAGTTCAGCACTGACGAGAAGTTTGTGGAGCGTTTCCGCGTAGAGGCACAGTCTGCGGCCGGTCTTTCCCACCCGAATATCGTCAGCGTATACGATGTAGGAGAAGAAAACGGTATCTATTTCATTGTGATGGAGCTGGTGGACGGCATCACGCTGAAAGATTATATAGTAAAGAAAGAAAAGCTGCAGATCAGAGAAGCACTCAATATCTCTGTGCAGATTGCCCAGGGCCTGAGCGCGGCACATGCAAACGGCATTATCCACAGAGATATTAAGCCGCAGAATATCATCATCTCCAGGGCTGGGAAAGTCAAGGTTACAGATTTCGGTATTGCCAAGATGGCCGGATCCAATACGATGACAACGACTGCAGCGGGAACGGTTTCTTATATTTCTCCGGAGCAGGCCAGAGGCGGCTACAGTGATGAGAGAAGCGATATCTATTCGCTTGGTATCACCATGTATGAGATGCTTACCGGAAAAGTTCCCTATGAGGGAGAGACCAATATTGCTGTTGCGCTGCTGCATATTCAGGGAGATATGGTA
>CAMMZE010000172.1 GCA_946529195.1 uncultured Lachnospiraceae bacterium | reverse complement strand
GTGCCCCATGTGGAGCTGAACGGCAAGACTCTGGGTGTGGTCGGCGCCGGCAACATCGGCCGTCAGGTGATCCGCATTGCCCAGGCTATGGAGATGAATGTTCTGGTCTACAGCCGTACGAAGAAGGATGATTTGCAGGGCGTTAGCTTTGTGTCCCTTGAGACCTTGCTGAAAGAGAGCGATTATATCAGCCTGCACTGTCCTCTGAATGAGCAGACAAGGCATCTGATCAACGAGCAGACCCTGGCCCTGATGAAGCCGTCTGCTTTCCTGATCAATACTTCCAGAGGTGCTCTGATTGATGAGCCTGCGCTGATCAAGGTTCTGCAGGAGGGTAAGATTGCCGGAGCAGGCCTGGATGTGCAGGAGACAGAGCCGCCCGCGCAGGACAATCCGCTTTATACCATGGAAAATGTGATTCTGACCCCGCATATGGGCTGGAAAGGGCAGGAGACCCGCCAGCGTCTGGTGGATGTTGTGGCAAAGGATATCCGCGGTTTCTTTGCGGGAGATCCGGTCAACGTAGTCAGCTGACCGCAGGCATTATGCGGGTGGAGTAATAGATGAATGACCGGGAGAGGAGGAACAGGAAGTGTTTAACCGTCATGATAAAACAAGAGATGAATGCATGCTGCACGGACCGCTTGCCAGCTGCGGATACGACTGGTGGTGGCATTCCTTTACAGGACAGGATGCCGAGACCGGGGAAGACAAACCGTTTTTCATCGAGTTTTTTGTCTGCAATCCGGCACTGGCCGAAGATGAGCCGGTACTGGGCCAGCTTCCTGCAAATAAAAAGGCAGGGAAAAAGCCGTCCTACTTGATGGTCAAGTGCGGTGCCTGGGGAGAAGACCACCTGCAGCTCCACCGTTTCTTTGCCTGGAAGGATGTAGATCTTCGCGCAAAGGCTCCCTACTTTATCGCAGCAGCGGACTGTGTGTCTTCCGAGATTGAACTGAAGGGAAGCGTTTCCATCAGCCCGGAGGATGCGGCGGCTCATCCGGAATGGATGTGTGACGCGGGAGAGATGTCCTGGGACCTTACCATTGACAAGCAGATTGCATTCAATGTGGGCTACGGAGCCAGCAAGCCTCTTCGCGAAGCGGAAGCCTTTGCCATGTACTGGCATGCGGAGGGGATGAAGACTGCTTACTGCGGCTGGGTGGAGCTCAATGGCAGAAAATATAAGGTATCCCCTGAGAAATGCTACGGCTATGCCGATAAAAACTGGGGGAGAGATTTTACCACACCCTGGCTGTGGCTGTCTTCCAACTGTCTGTACAGCCAGAAAATGGGCAAACAGCTGATGAACAGCGCATTTGACATCGGCGGCGGCCGTCCCCAGATTTACTTCCTGCCGCTGGACCGCAGGCTGCTGGGGGTATTCTACTATGAAGGCAGGGAATATGATTTCAACTTCTCCAAGCTGCATCTGGGCGTGAAAACAAAGTTTGCTTTCAAAGAAATGGATGATCTGGTGCGCTGGAGAGTAATCCAGGAAAATAAGTACGCGGTCATGAAGACAGAGATTTTCTGCCGGAAAAAGGACATGCTCCTGATCAATTATGAGGCGCCTGACGGCAGTAAGCGGCACAACCGTCTCTGGAATGGCGGAAACGGCTGGGGAACTGTGAAATTATATGACAAGAAAAAAGGAAAACCGGAACTTGTCGATGTGATCAAAGCGACCCACATCGGCTGTGAGTACGGTGAGTATGACTGATGAAAAATTTTGCGAAAATTGACTTGCATATGCACACAACGATTTCTGATGGAACAGATACGCCCAGGCAGCTTCTGGAATACGTCAGAGAGAAGGGACTTCAGCTCTTTTCAGTGACAGATCATGATGCTGTCAAAGGGAGTCTGCAGATCCCGGTATATCTTCAGGAGGGAGATCCGAAGTTTCTGACCGGAGTAGAGTTTTCCTGCAAAGACCGGGACGATCCGAAGAAGAAGTACCATATTCTCGGGTACGGGTATGACCCGGAATCCAGGTCTATGCGGAATCTTGTGGAAACAGGCCATCGCTACCGGATGGAAAAACTGGAGATGAGGCTGGACCACTTAAAGAGCGAGTTTGGCGTTGTTTTTCCCAAGGAGGAAGTGGACAGTCTCTATCAGATGGACAATCCCGGAAAGCCCCATATAGGGAATCTGATGGTTAAGTACGGCTTTGCACCAAGTCGGAATGAGGCGATCAATAACATGATCAACAAGCTTCATGTCAGAGGACAGTATTTCACCCCGGATCAGGCCATAGAGGGTATTCTGGGAGGCGGAGGCATTCCGGTGCTGGCCCATCCTTCTTACGGGAGCGGTGACCAGCTGATCATTGGGGAAGAGATGGACCAGAGGCTGAAAAAGCTGATGGGATACGGACTGAAAGGCGTGGAGGCTTTTTATTCCGGTTTTAACAGCAGGCTGCAGAATGAAGTGCTTGACTTTGCGGAAAAATATGACCTCTATGTCACAGCGGGAAGCGATTATCACGGCCGCAATAAGCTAGTCGTGCTTGGAGACACCAACCTGGAGGAAGGAATGGAGTATCCGGCCGGCCTCATCCGCTTCCTGGAGGATATGGAGCCTAAGATGCTGTAATTTTTTGCATTGTGATTCTGCATTTTTTCTGATATAGTGTACAGGAGCTTTGAAAGCACAGATTTACAGGAGGAAATAGAAATGGCAAACGAAAACGCAGAACTGGATATCATCACATTGGAATTTGACGATGACAGCAAGATCGACTGCGAGATTCTTGGTATTTTTGAGTATGAGGGTACCGAGTATATCGCTCTGCTTCCGCTTGATGACAGTGAAGACGTGTATATCTACGGATATAAGGAAGGCGAGGACAGCTTTGAACTGCTCGACATCGAGGATGATGCACTCTTTGAAAAGGTAGCAGCAGAGCTGGAGAATATTCTGAACGAGGCGGAGTAAATCCGTTTCCATCGTCAGGAAGAAAAAAAGAGACCTGTGATAACTTGTATATAAGCGATATCACAGGTCTCTTTTTTGTTTGTTCTTAAAAAAGTACTAAAAAATACATAACATTAGTAATAAGAGTAATATTTTGATAGAAAAAAGTAGTATAATGTAAAGGATTATGTGATTTATCGCTTATAATTTTTTGCTGGGAGAAAAGAATGGATCGTATAGTTTTGGACTGGCTGGACCGGGCGGTGCAGCAGTATAAAGATAAGACAGCTTATATGGATGCAGAGCGGTCGCTGACCTTTGGTGAAGCGGACCGGATTTCCAGGATGGTTGGAGCTTTCCTGCAGGGGCAGGGGGCAGTGCCGGGCAGTCCTGTTGTGGTGATGGGAGCCAGGTCGGTATATACGCCTGCCTGTTTCCTGGGCGTTGTCCGTGCAGGGTGTTTTTATGCGCCGGCGGATGCGGAGATGCCGGCGGGAAGGCTGCGTCAGATCCTGGAGGTGATTGACGCGCCATATATGATCGTCAGCCGTATGTTTCTGGAGAAAGCACAGGAGCTGGGATTTGCAGGAAAACTGTTTGTGATGGAAGAGATCCTGGAACAGGGGGATCCGGAAGGATATGATCCGGAACCGGCGAAGAGGATGACGGACAATGCTCCATTGTATGTAATCTTTACTTCCGGTTCTACCGGAAAACCAAAAGGAGTAATCACGGCGCATCAGTCTCTGATGTGTTATATCGACGCCGTGCAGAGTGTGCTGGAA
>CAMMZE010000171.1 GCA_946529195.1 uncultured Lachnospiraceae bacterium | reverse complement strand
CAGCCCTGGCAGGCAGTGATTCTTTGCTGAGGATTTTTGAATTATGAGTAATCAGGTAAATGAAGTAAATCATCATTCCAAGGAAAAGGTCACGATCGGCCTGATGCTGATCGCCATCGGTATTGTATACGGCGACATTGGTACATCTCCTATGTACGTAATGAAGTCGATCCTGGAAGGGAACGGCGGCATCGCTAATGTGGACAGCAATTTCATCGTCGGGGCCTTTTCCCTTGTCATCTGGACCATTACCCTGCTGACGACAGTCCAGTTTGTGCTGATCGCCATGAAGGCAGACAACAACGGAGAGGGCGGCATCTTTGCTCTCTATAGTCTGGTCCGCAAACACGGAAAGTGGCTGATTCTGGTTACCATGATCGGCGGTGCAACCATGCTGGCGGACGGTATCCTGACGCCTGCGGTTACGGTTACCAACGCCATCGATGGTCTGAAAAGTATCGAATCTGTCAACCGGGTTCTAGGCAGCAACCAGTGGTATGTGGTAGCAATTGTTCTGGTCATTCTGGCTGTCCTGTTCGGCGTGCAGCACGCCGGCACCAGCAAGATCGGCACGGCCTTTGGTCCTGCCATGCTGGTCTGGTTCCTCTTTCTGGGCATTACCGGCGCCATCAATATGACACAGGATCTGTCTATCTGGAGAGCCATCAACCCTATGTACGCCATCCAGGTCCTGACAAGTCCCAACAATAAAGTCGGATTTATGATTCTGGGAAGCGTCTTCCTGGCAACGACCGGCGCCGAGGCGCTCTATTCTGATATGGGTCATGTAGGCAGAGGCAATATCTACGCCAGCTGGCCTTTTGTCAAGATCTGCCTCCTGCTCAACTACGCCGGACAGTGCGCCTGGATCATCAGCCATCAGGGAGACCAGTCTTTATATGCGATCGAGAGCATGAATCCATTTTTCCAGATGCTGCCGGTCAATATGCGTGCCTTTGCGGTAGCGCTCAGCGCTCTGGCAGCCATCATTGCCTCCCAGGCCTTGATCACTGGTTCCTACACGCTGGTATCTGAGGCCATCAATCTGGATCTGCTGCCTCATATGCAGATCCGCTATCCTTCGGTCACAAAGGGACAGCTCTACATCGGTCTGGTCAATACCATTATGTGGGCAGGAACTTCTTTCGTGGTCATCTATTTCCGCTACAGCTCCCGCATCGAGAATGCTTACGGTCTGGCTATCACGGTATCCATGCTGATGACGACGCTTCTTCTGGTTGTTTATCTGATGAAGATCAAGGGGAAGAAGCTGCTGGGAATTCTGACGGGCGTAATTTTTGGCGCTCTGGAGTTTGCTTTCTTCATCTCCAGCTGCGGCAAATTTATCCACGGCGGTTATATCGCGGTCATTATTTCCCTGATTCTTTTTGCCATCATGATTGTCTGGTACCGGGGGACTATTATTGAGACCGAACACCGGGTAACCCTGCATATGCGTGATTATGTGGAAAATATCAGGCGTCTGAAAGAGGATCAGGACATTCCAAAATTTACGGACAACATGGTCTTTTTCTCCTCCAGTAAGGATCCGGAGTCCATCGAGCGTGATGTCCTCTATTCCATTTTGGATAAGGATTCCAAGCGGGCGGCTGCTTACTGGTTTTTGCATGTGAATGTTACCAATCAGCCGCATGATCATAGCTACAGTGTGGAGACTTACGGCAGCGATTTCATGTATTTTGTCAATTTCAATCTGGGATTCAAGATGGACCAGAGGGTCAATGTCTACCTGCGTCAGGTCGTATCTGACCTGATGGAGAGCGGGGAGCTGCCTGAGCAGAATAAGATCCATTCCATTTACGGGCCGTCGCCGGTCGGCAATTTCAAGTTCTGCATGGTACGAACGACATTGCCGAATACGGGTGAGATTTCCAATCGGGACGGTATCATCCTGTCCATCAAATATGCCATCCGCCGTGCCATCGGCGGCAAGATCAAGTGGTACGGCCTGGAGAACTCTCTGGTCATCACCGAGTATGTGCCTCTGGTGATTTCTCACACCGCAAGAACAGAGCTGATCCGGGAGAAATAAATATCTGATTCGGAAGAATGAGAAGTGACAGATAAGAAGGAGCATAAATATGGGAAAGATTTATACATCTGCAGACCAGCTGATCGGTCATACACCGCTTCTGGAGCTGGTCCATATTGAGAAGGAAGAGGGACTCAAAGCCAGGATCCTGGCCAAGCTGGAGTATCTGAATCCGGCCGGGAGCGCTAAGGACCGTATTGCCAAGGCTATGATCGAGGATGCCGAGGCAAAAGGACTCCTGAAAGAGGGGAGCGTCCTGATCGAGCCTACCTCCGGCAATACCGGGATCGGACTTGCTTCTGTGGCAGCAGCCAGAGGATACCGCCTGATCATCACCATGCCTGATACCATGAGCGTGGAGCGGATCCAGATCATGCGGGCCTACGGAGCGGAAGTGGTACTCACCGAGGGAGCCAAGGGCATGCAGGGAGCCATCGACAAGGCCGATGAACTGGCAAGAGAGATCCCCGGCAGCTTCATCCCCGGCCAGTTCGTCAATCCGGCCAACCCGGCAGCCCACAGGGCGACGACCGGACCGGAAATCTGGGAAGATACAGACGGGAAGATCGATGCCTTCGTCGCCGGCGTCGGCACCGGCGGAACCCTGACAGGCACGGGAGAGTATCTGAAAGAGAAAAATCCCGCGATCAGGATCATCGCCATGGAGCCGGCAGGCTCACCTGTACTCAGTCAGGGAAAAGCCGGCAGCCACCAGATCCAGGGAATCGGCGGCGGCTTTATCCCCGCAGTACTCAATACCGAGATCTATGACGAAGTCATTACGGTCACAGACGAAGAAGCCTTTGCAGCAGGCCGCCAGATCGGGCGCAGCGAAGGCATCCTGGTCGGCATCTCCTCCGGCGCCGCCCTCCAGGCAGCCATCCAGCTGGCCAAGCGGCCGGAATACGAAGGAAAGACCATCGTGGTACTTCTGCCAGATACAGGAGACAGATATTTATCAACACCGATGTTTGAATAGGAGGGAGACAGGGGACGGTTCTCTGTCTCCCTTTTTCCAAGGAGTATCGGCGCAAAAACATCCCGGAAATCAGCAAAAATACTGATTTTCGGGATGTTTTTGTATGAGAAGAGGGGGAGACAGAGAACCGTCCCCTGTCTCCCTCCGCGTCACATTTGTTCGAAGGCGCTTTTGAGATATTTCAGGAAGCGTTCGGCGATGGGGGTGAAGGCCTGGTGTCTGTTCCAGGCGATGTAGAGGTTGGTTTCGAGTTTGGGGAGCAAGGGGATAAAGACCAGGCCGCTGCCTTCGGATGTATTGATCAGCTGATCAAAGGTGAGCAGGTATCCCAGCCCTTCCCGGGTGAAGATGGAGCCGTTATAGGACAGGCGGAAAGAGCCTTCCTGTTTCATTTGGGAAAATACGTTTCCGGCCCACTTTTTAATATCTCCATTCCAGGCTTGATCGGAGCAGAAGAGGGGGAGACCTTTCAAATCGCTGGTGCGGATATGTTTCTTTTTGGCAAGAGGGTCTGAGGAAGGAACGACGAGCCCCCAGATATCGCTCTCCGGAAAGGGGATATATTCATATTTGCGGCTGTCCGGCAGTTCCGCCAGAACCAGGAAATCAAGCAGTCCTTTATCCAGCTTATCTGCAATCTGTTCGGTATCTCCGCTGGTGATGTGGTAGTGGAGATTCGGATAGG
>CAMMZE010000170.1 GCA_946529195.1 uncultured Lachnospiraceae bacterium | reverse complement strand
ACCAGCGAAGTACAGCGTATGGTTATCGCAGGCTGGCTTGGCGCAACCAAATAATCTTCCGGCATAAAGCTGGCATAATAACATAAAACAAAAAACTATCCTTCCTAAATGAAAAACAGGACATCCCTAAGGCTGCTGACTGGAGACCGGCAGCCTGCGGGATGTCTTTGTTTTTACTTTACAGGAAATTGCAATCTTACAGGCGCTTCTTCCAAAGAACCTTGTTTGATGATATAATAGAAAAAATCATGCGGCAGGAGGCAGGGATATGGGCCTTTTCAGAAAAAAGTCAAAAAAAGAAGTGCAGCTTCCCGACTTTTCGGATGTGACCAGCTATGAAAAAGCAATCGCTCTGGTACAGGAAGGAAAGCTGGAGAAGATCTATATCATCCCGCTGGAGTATGAGGGCGGAGAACACCTGGAGAACCGGACGTTTACAACACCCCGGATCGCGAAGCTCAAGGCGCGCGATGAACTGATTATTCACGACATGGTCTACATGGGAGGGGCAGACACCTATTCCTGCGAACCGGTCTACCGGGGCGATAGCGTTGTTCCCTGCAGTTTCCGGATCGAAGCAATCCGCAACGGCCATGTCTCTTTTTCAGAGGAACTAAAGGTCTGGTAAAAACGCAGCCTGCATGGTGAAAACTGACTGGAACGGACTAGATGAAAGGAAGAGGCAATGATAGATGCCTAAGCGCGAAATCATACAGCATAAGAAGCAACAAAGGCAAGTAAAGAGAAAAGAGCGGATCAATCGGGATCTGGAAACTTACGGGAAAGAAGTGCTCGAGTCGGAAGAAATGAAACAGGCTTTTGAGCAGACACATCATCTGTGGTCAACCGTAGGAGAGCATACAATGCGGGTTACGGTTACCAGCATTCTGATCTGTTATGTGCTGAAAAAACTCGGGATCAAGGTCAAACTTCCGATTGTTGTAGTCGGGGCACTTTGCCATGATCTGGGGATGCTGGGCAGGGCCGAGAAATATGAGTCTGATAAAGAATGTCACAGAGAGCATCCAAAAGAATCTGTCATAGTTGCACAGGAGATTCTGGAGGATCTGCCGGAGGAAGTGAAGGATATCATAGAAAGGCATATGTGGCCGATGGGGGAGAGCAAAGCCCCCAATTCCATAGAAGGCGTCATTGTTTCTGTGGCAGACAAATACAATGCAGTCAAAGATCTGGTCAAAGGCAGTGAGGTAAAACACACAGGCGTAAAGAACTATGCGCATGATCAGAAGGAAAAAATCAAAGGTGCAGCGCAGGATCAAAAGGAAAAGATCAAAGACGCGGTGAAAAAGGCCTTGTAATACCGATCATGGGGTAAGCCGCGGGAACGGAGAAAAATTATGGAAATCAGAAAAGTTGCAGTGGTTGGTGCCGGTGCGATCGGAGCCTATGTAATCTGGGGTCTGGCAGACCTGCTGGGCGAGAACCTGCTTGTCATCGCAGATGGTGAGCGCGGGGCAAAACTTGCCAGCGAGGGATTGCGGATCAATGACAGAGACTATAAGCTGCATGTAAAGACGGCAGAAGAAGCCGGATTCGCGGATCTGGTGATCGTCTGCGTCAAGTACGATGCGCTGGGCAGCACCCTGGACAGCATAGAAAAGCTGTGCGGACCGGATACTGTCGTGATGAGTCTGATGAACGGCGTGGATACAGAAGATACGATCGGAGAAAGGGTGGGTAAGGACCATATGGTCTATTCCATCATCCGGATTTCTTCCAAGAGAGTGGGAAGAGAGGTCTCCTTTAACCCGCCCGGTGAGGGCATGGGAATCTTCTTCGGAGAAAAACAGGCCCCCTGTCAGACAGAGCGGATCCGGGCCATCAAGGATCTGTTTGACCAGTCCCTGCTTCGTTCCACGGTGAGTGAAGATATCCTGGGTGAAATCTGGACCAAGTTTGCCCTCAATGTCGGGGAAAACATTCCACAGGCCATTCTGGGCTGCGGAGTAGGCGCTTATATTGACAGCGAGCACGGGGCTTTCCTGCGGGAAGCTCTGCGGAATGAAGTCATCGAGGCAGCGGCCAGAAAAGGAATCACGGTGCGGCCGGAGAGATGCTATTCCCCGATTGGCGGCAATATTTCAAAAGCAGCCAGATTTTCTACCCTGCAGGATCTGGATGCCGGGAGGAAAACAGAGATTGAGATGCTGGCCGGCAGGATGATCCAGATTGGTCAGGAACTGGGACTGCCTGTGCCTTACAGCACCATGGCCTACCACATCATCAAGGCCCTGGAAGAGAAGAACGACGGAAAATTTGATTATTAAAGCGGAGGAAGAAAGATGATTGACAAACTTGTAGGAAAGATAAAGAAGCTGAATGCCCCGATCGTAGTGGGCCTGGACCCGAATCTGGCCTTTGTGCCCGACCATATCAAAAAGCAGTTTGCAGATATCGCTGATCCCATGGAAGCAGCAGCGGAGAGCATCTTCCAGTTCAATAAAGGCATCGTGGATGCCGTATATGACCTGATTCCGGCTGTAAAGCCCCAGATTGCCATGTATGAGCAGTTTGGCGTGCCGGGCCTGCTTGCTTTCCAGAAGACCGTGGAATATTGCCACGCCAAAGACCTGGTGGTCATCGGCGATATCAAGCGCGGAGACATCGGATCGACCTCCGAGGCATATGCAAGAGGTCATATTGGAAATGCGTCTCCCTTCAATGAGGATTTTGTCACCCTCAATCCCTACATGGGATCTGACAGCGTGAAGCCTTTTATCAACTATGCAAAACCTGATAAAAAGGGCGTATTCATTCTGGTAAAGACATCCAACCCTTCTAGCGGCGAGTTTCAGGACAGAAAGATCGATGGACGCGCCCTCTTTGAGCATGTAGCAGACAAGGTCAATGAATGGGGCAGTGATTACGTAGGCGAGTGCGGATACAGCTATGTAGGCGCAGTTGTCGGCGCCACCTATCCGGACCAGGCAGCACTGGTCAGAAAGCTGATGCCCAAGGCCTACATTCTGGTGCCCGGATACGGTGCCCAGGGGGCAACAGCCAAAGACATTCTGCCCAACTTCAACGAGGACGGCCTGGGAGCCATCGTCAATTCCTCCAGAGGCATCATTGCCGCATATAAAAATGAAAAGTACGCAAAGTTCGGTCCGGAGCATTATGACGAGGCAGCCAGAGCTGCCGTAATCGACATGCAGAAAGATATCACATCGGTGCTGTAGGTCAGGCTGCTGCATGAAATATATTATTATGTGTCTGATCGCCGCTGCTGTCTGCCTGGCGACCGGATGGTTACTGACAGCATTATTAAACAGAAAAGGCCGCTTTTCCGGACCGGTCCGGATCCTGCTTTCGATTGCCTTTGCGGTCCTGCTGATGGCAGCTGTGGCAGCAGGATATCTGGCAATTTACAGTCATGCCGACGAGGAAGCTTTTGCAGCCTTGGATTCTGATGAATCCGTACAGGTTACGCAGGTCACAAACGGCTGGTATTTTGATGGTCCCGGAGAGGATGCGGCTATTATTTTCTATCCAGGAGCCAAGGTAGAGACGGAAGCCTACGCGCCGCTGCTGCACCGTCTGGCCCGGGAAGGGGAAGACTGCTTTCTGGTCAGCATGCCCTTCCATATGGCCATTTTCGGTATGGACCGGGCAGAGGATATCATACAGAACTACGATTATGACAGCTGGTATCTGGCGGGACATTCCATGGGCGGTATGACGGCAGCCCTGTATGTCTGTGACCATCC
>CAMMZE010000169.1 GCA_946529195.1 uncultured Lachnospiraceae bacterium | reverse complement strand
CGGGGACGGGCGGAACATAGAACAAGTGCGAAAGGAGCATTTATGAAGTTTATTTCATGGAATATAGATTCGCTGAATGCGGCATTGACGGGGACCAGCCCCAGGGCGGAGCTGACGAGGGATGTGCTGAAGAAGATTGCCAAGGAGGATGCTGATATCATTGCTCTGCAGGAGACGAAACTGCCGGAGGCAGGCATGAATGCCAAGCAGTCTGCTGCTATAGAGGAGCTTTTTCCGGACTATGACTGCGCATGGATCAGTTCCGGGCCGCCGGCCAGGAAAGGCTATGCCGGGACGATGGCATTATATAAAAAGAACCTCAGTGTCAAGGCGGATTATCCCGGGATCGGGGCACCGGAACCTATGGACAGAGAGGGGCGTATGGTGACCTTGGAGCTGCCGGATTTCTTCTTTAATCTGGTTTACACGCCCAATGCGGGTGACGGATTAAAGAGACTGGAGGAGCGGCAGGTCTGGGATCGTAAGTATGCAGAGTATATTCATGGCCTGGATCAGATCAAGCCTGTCATTGCCTGCGGGGATTACAATGTGGCGCATCAGGAAATTGACCTGGCGCACCCGGAGAGCAATCACCGGTCGGCCGGATTTACCGATGAGGAGAGGGAAGGCTTTACAAACCTGCTCTCCATCGGACTTGTAGATAGCTTCCGCCAGGTGCACGGCGATATCGCCGGGGCTTATTCCTGGTGGGCACAGAGAGTGCGGTCCAGCAAAATCAACAACAGCGGATGGAGGATTGATTATTTTCTGGTCAGCGACAGACTCAAATCCGGCATCCTGCGTTCGGAAATGATGGACTCCGGCCCCAGACAGGATCATACGCCGATCCTGCTGGAAATGGATTTTTAGGATTTCTTTTTGCGGCCGGCAACAGTAAGCGGTTTGATCGTGCCGTCAGGGTATTCGACATCCGTGTTTTCCAGCTGTCCGGTCAGGGAAGCTCTGATAGAAGCACGGAACTTGTTGCGAAGAAAGGTCTGCTCTTCTTTTTCTTCAGGAGTCAGGCCTTCTGATTGCTGTTTGCGGTAAAGGGCATTGATTCTGGCAATCTCAGCTTCAGTAATCATAAATGTTATCTCCTTTGTCAGCAGGCAGCAGAGCCTGCGATATTGTAAAGTGATTGCACGCAGACAGGGAAGTCTGCGGTGACATGGAGACATTATAGCACAGAAAATGCGGAGCGGGGAGAGAAATCTAAAGGTCGCCTGAAACGTACAAAACATTATGGACAAGAATAGAGAGGTTTTAGCATGGCTGAATTATTAAAAGAAAGAACAGAGATGGATCCGGCTTATATGTGGAAGCTGGGGAAAATGTATGAGAGTGATGAGGCATGGGAGGCAGATCTGGCTTCCGTGCAGGATGAGCCGGCCAGGCTGGCGGCTTATAAGGGAACCCTCAATACATCCGAGAATGTAAAGAAATTTTATGATGATATTACCGAGCTTTTTACCAGAATAGACAAGATTTACTGCTATGCATCGCTGCGAAGCAGTGAGGATACCCGGCAGGAGAAGGCCAAGAGCATGAATGCCAGGGCGATGAGCCTTTTTGTCGCAGTTTCGACTGCATTGAGTTTTGCAGATCCGGAGCTTCTGGCTCTGCCCCAGGAAACATTTGATGCGATCGCATCCAGCCCGGAACTGGCGGATTACCGCATCCTTCTTAAGGAGCTGGCGGACCAGAGACCCCATACCCTGACGACAGCGGAGGAGCGTATCATTGCTTCCTATGGGGAAGTTTTATCTGCACCGGGGACGATCACTTCCAGCCTGGAGAATGCAGATATGCAGTTTGCCCCTGCGGTTGACAGCGAAGGGCAGGAGCATGAACTGACCGGATCCAATTTTGTCCTGCTGCAGATGCAGGAAGACCGGGAGCTCAGAAAGAGCGCTTTTGAAAATTATTACAAGGGCTTCCAGGATCATATCAATACCTTTGCGGACGCTTACAGTGCCAATGTCAAGAGAGAGACGGTCAGCGCAAGCCTGCGTCACTATCCCTCTTCCAGGGAAATGGCTGCGGCCCGCGAGCGGGTACCCGGCAAGGTCTATGAGAACCTGATCGCTTCCGTGCGCCGCCATATGCCGGATATGTACCGCTATGTGCGCCTGCGCAGAAAGCTGCTGGGCGTGGATGAACTGCATTTTTATGACATTTACGCGCCGCTGGCCGGACCCGGCAGCCGCCGTTACAGCTTTGAGGAGGCGCAGCAGATGCTGCTGGAGGCGACAGCGCCTCTGGGTCAGGAATATGTCAGCACGGTCCGTCAGGGCCTGGCAGAGGGATGGGTAGACGTCTATCCCAACAAGGGAAAACGCGGCGGCGCCTTTTCCGGCGGATGCTACCTGTCTGATCCCTATATTCTGATGAATTTTACCGGTTCCCTGGACAGCGTTTCCACTCTGGTACATGAAATGGGCCATTCCATGCACAGCTGGTATTCCCGCCAGAATCAGCCTGCCCAGTATTCGGATTATACGATTTTTGTGGCAGAAGTAGCTTCTACCGTCAATGAAAATCTGCTGATCGAGCGCCTGCTGGAGACTGAGACGGACAAGACCGCCCGCCTGGCCCTGCTCAATCAGTATCTGGAGAACTTTAAGGGGACGGTATTCCGCCAGACCATGTTTGCCGAGTTTGAGAAAGAAGCCCACGAGATGGCAGAGAGCGGCCAGGCACTGACACCGCAGGCTCTGTGTGACTTATACGGCCGTCTGGTAGAAGACTATTTCGGACCGGATATGGTGATCGATGACCAGATCCGTTATGAGTGGGCACGCATTCCTCATTTTTACAGACCTTTCTACGTATATAAATATGCTACATCCTATTCTGCAGCTGTGACCCTGTCTGAGGGAATACGGGCAGAATATGCCGGCAAGGCAGAAGGCAATGTAAAGCGTTATCTGGAATTCCTCAGCATGGGCTGCAGCCAGGATCCGCTGGATGAGCTGGCGCATGCCGGCGTCGACCTGTCTCAGGAGGCAGCAATCGATGTGGCTCTGGACAAGTTTGCCCGGGTGCTGGATGAGGCAGAGGCTCTGATTGGCTAAGCCAGGATCAGAAGAAAGTAGGATCATTTCATAAAAGGAGTTTTTATGAAAAGAATATTTGCAAGGCTGCAGGAGTTGTTAGAGAAAAAGCAGGATGCGGTTCTGGCCGTGATCACGGCGGCAGAAGGATCAACGCCCAGAGGGGCGGGCGCTGTCATGCTGGTTAGCAGGGATGGCCTGGAGGCCGGCACGATCGGCGGCGGCGCCCTGGAAAGGATTTCCATTGAGACTGCCCGGGAACTGATCGGGAGCCGCAAATCCGCCTTTCATCAATTTGATCTGCAGGGCGGCGGACAGGAAGCAACCGGGATGGTATGCGGAGGAAAGGCATCCGTTTTCTTTCAATATATTGATGCCGCGGATCAGATGTGGGCAGAATTGACCATCTGCATGTGCGATGCACTTTCTGCTGGCAGACAAGGCAGTCTGATTCTTCATCTGGATGGCAGTTTTCCAGCCTTTGAGGAAGGGAAAGACCGCCTCCACACCGCTCCTGAATTGTCAGAAGGGACATTTGCGCTGCCGGTTCATTCCGGTGAGAGGGCCATCCTCTTTGGAGCAGGTCACTGCGCGGCGGCATTGGCCCCGATTCTGCATTCGGTAGGATTTCGCGTCTGGGTGCTCGATGACAGGGAAGAACTGCTGGCCAAAGAGCGTTTTCCCCATGCG
>CAMMZE010000168.1 GCA_946529195.1 uncultured Lachnospiraceae bacterium | reverse complement strand
ATATTGTGGATGCTGACCAGTTTGGCCCCTGCCAGACGCCCCTCACGCACCTGGACCAGGACATCGCTGCCCCCGGAGATGATGATGGCATCCGGGATCCGAACGAGCGCATCTACCGCATCCTGCACACTTTTTGCTTCGTAAAACAATTCGATATCATACATAACCGCATGCGCTCCTTTCTCAGATCAGTCCCGCCTCGGCAAAAGCCTCGACCAGTTTCTGGGGTTCTAAGGGCAGGCTGTCAAAGGCGATGCCTGTAGCCTGCAAAATAGCATTTCGGATCGCGGGTGCCTCCGGAATGGCCGGGGGCTCGCCCAGAGCCTTATTGCCAAAGGGTCCTGTCGGATCCTCTACCTGTACAAAATCCACCTCCAGATCCGGCGTATCCATGGCGGTCGGAAGCTTGTAATCCAGCAGATTATCATTCAGAGGTTTCCCCTTGGCGTCATATTTGAGTTCTTCCGAAAGGCCGAAGCCAAGTCCCATGCTCATGCCGCCGTGCACCTGGGCCTCGGCCAGCTGCGGATTGATCAGCGTGCCGCTGTCATGCACATTGAGAATCCTGAGCACTTTTACTTGTCCAAGCGGCAGATCTACCTCAACTTCCGCGAAGCAGGCGCCGCTGGAGAAGGTATTTTCCTTGCAGTGATTGGTTGCCTCAGCAGCGATATGCACCGAATGCTCCAGGCTGTAAAATGCCTCTGTCGCAAGGGCTTCCATGCTTACCAGTACTTCACCGCTTTCCTTATTGATCAGGTTATCCTGACAGATATCGAGCATTTCTGCCGGAAGCTTTGTGATCTCAGCGCCATATTCCAGGATCTTTCCCTTCAGCTGCAGGGCAGTCTTCTTCAGAGCCTTGCCGCTGACATAGGTCTGCCTGGAGGCGTATGCACCGGTATCAAAGGGTGATACGTCCGTATCCTGGGTCGACATCACATGGATCTTTTCCTCGCTGATTCCGAGGATCTCCGATGCCATCTGGGTGAATACCGTATCTGCACCCTGGCCGATCTCGGTTGCTCCCATCATGACCTGGACAGATCCGTCCTCATTTAGAATCATGCGGGAAGCCGCTGTCTCCAGGGAAATGGGATATACACCTGTCTTATAACAGAAGATGGACATACCGATTCCTCTGCGGACCGGTCCGGTCTGATTCGCATAGCGGACACGTTTCTCATCCCAGCCAATCTCTTCTCTTCCTTTCAGAACACAGTCCCGCAGTCCGTAGCTCACGAAAGAAATCCCCGTATGCGGGTCTTTATAACCGGCTTTCATCATATTTTTCAGACGGAATTCCAGAGGATCCATTCCGATCATAAGTGCCAGATCATCCGCTGTGCACTCCGCACACCAGTCTCCCTGCGGAACCCCGTATCCGCGCATGGCGCCGGCAACCGCAGCGCTGGTATAGACGGTATAGCTGTCCGATTCCAGTGCTTTTTCCTCATCATAGAGCTGCTTGATCATATTGGAGGCATTGGCCACAATGGCATGTCCGTGGGATGCATAGCCGCCCTGGTTGGAATAGGCCTCCGACTTTCTGGCTACCAGAGTGCCGTCCTTACGAACTGCAGCCTGCATATGAAAGCGAATGGCATGTCTGGTTCTTGTGCAGACAAAAGTCTCCTCCCTGCTGATTTCCAGCCGTACCGGCCTGCCGCCGACCTGCAGGGTCAGAAAGGCATTGAGGGGCTCATATAAGACATCCTGCTTATTGCCGAAACCACCGCCGATATAGGGTTTGATCACTCTGACTCTTCCCCAGGGAATGCCAAGTGCCTGCCCGATCACGCGCCTTACGATGTGCGGGATCTGCGTAGAGGTCACCACGGTGATCTTGCCATTTCCATCCACATAGGCATACGAAACCGGCGGCTCAATGTGGCAGTGCTGCACGCGCTGGGTCTCATAGACCTTATCCAGCAAAACAAGCCCTTCCTCGCTTTTTACGGCCTCCTCATAGGTCATCTCTCCCAACTGGAAGGAAGAATGGGCCAGAATATTGTCCGGCTTCTCCTCATGTATGACCGGGGCACCGGGAGCCATGGCATCCTCCACCGTTACAATCGGTGCATACTCTTCATACTCTACCTTGACCAGGCGGGCAGCCCGTACGGCCGCAACCTCATTTTCCGCGATAACTGCCGCAATGTCATCTCCCCAGAGGCGTACACGCTTGTTCAGAATCCTGCGGTCCTGTACGTCCTGATGTGCCTCTTCCACCGACCAGGGGTGACCCGGAGTACAAAAATCGATCTCCGGCACATCAAAACAAGTGACAATCTTTACGACACCCGGTACCGCAAGCGCCTCCTCCAGATCAAAGCTTTTCACCAGACCATTGGCGATGGTGCTGTGTACAACCTTTGCGACCAGCATATGCTCATCCATGAAATCCTGCGTATATTTTGCCTGTCCGGTCACCTTGGCGACTGCGTCAACACGCTTTATGCTTTTTCCAATTTCCATCCTGCACACCTCCCTTGAGCTGTGGTTATAAGCAAGTTAATTGCATACTATTTCATAATAATTTTACTTGAATCGCAAAAAGGTGTCAACAATAATCAGACAATCCTCTTATTATCTGTCTGATTATTGCACCTGTAAAAAACAATTTTGGCAAATTGTATTAAAATGAGGTTTACAAATAATCAATGAATGCACTATAATATAAAGGACAATTTAGTCTGTTCATGCAGACAGATAATTTTAAGGAGGTATGTTATTATGCCACAGATTATGACAGCCAAAGAAGCAATCAACACCTATATCAAAGATGGTATGACGATTGCTACAAATGGATTTGTAGGCGGTGTTTTCCCGGAGGAGCTGGCTATGGCTCTCCAGGCACAGTATCTTGAGACAGGTTCTCCCAAGAACCTTAAGCTGATCTACGCAGCCGGCCAGGGGGACAGCCACGAGAGACAGCTTAACCATCTTGGAGAAGAAGGACTCGTTGAGACCGTTATCGGCGGACACTGGAGCCTTTCTCCCAGACTTCAGAAACTTGCTCTTGAGAATAAGTTCGCAGCTTACAACCTTCCTCAGGGCGTTCTTTCCGAGTTGTTCCGCGAGTGCGCTGCAAAGCGTCCCGGCGTGATCACCAAGGTTGGTCTTAAGACTTTCGTAGATCCTCGTCTCGAGGGCGGCATGCTCAATGATAAGGCTCGTGAGAAGGGCAATATCGTTCAGGTTATCGAGCTTAACGGCCAGGAGTATCTCTTCTATCCCAGCCAGAAGATCGATGTAGCCCTCATCAGAGCTACCTATGCTGACATCAACGGCAACTGCTCCTGTGAGAAGGAAGGCGGTTTCGGTGATATCGAGCCGATCGCTATGGCAGCTAAGACAAACGGCGGCAAGGTTATCGTTCAGGTTGAGAACATTGTTGACGCAGGCGCTCTTGACACACGTTTCGTTAAGGTTCCCGGCATCTATGTAGACGCTATCGTTGTTGCAGATCCCAAGAACCATATGCAGACAAACGGCACTCAGTACAATCCGGCATACTCCGGCGAGAAGAGAGTTCCCGTATCCGCTGTTGAGCCCCTCAAGATGGGCAACAGAAAGATCATCGCCCGCCGCTGCGCTATGGAGCTCAAGGCCGGCGCTGTTGTAAACCTCGGTATCGGTATGCCTGAGGGCATTGCCAAGATCGTTTCCGAGGAGGGCATCCCGGGTATGGTTCTGACCACTGAGTCCGGTACCATCGGCGGTATCCCTGCAGGCGGCGGAGACTTCGGTGTTA
>CAMMZE010000167.1 GCA_946529195.1 uncultured Lachnospiraceae bacterium | reverse complement strand
GCAGATTCGATTGCTGCAAAAGTAAAAGGATATCTTTCCTGAGATTGATCAGGCTGGCCGCATTCCGGCCGCTGCTATAAGTAAAATAAATCGAGGGTCGCAGGCTGATTTCTGATCATGCCTGCGGCCCTCGATTTTATTGCTCCTGCAATGAAAACTGCATTAACCTCTGAACAGATCTACAACAATACCTACGATATTGATGATAGATCCAATGATCTGCCATGCGATAAACAGTACCAGAGCAAGAGAGATGACGGATAAGAATGCTGTCATAAAATGCCTCCATTTTCACTAAAAGTTTACGTCGCAACCTATTTTCTGTTATTATCTCATTTTATTATTTATATGTCAATTATAAGTCATATTCAGATTGCAGTTAGCAGATAATATTGTTCCTGAAAAAAATGTTATATTACTGTATAAATTGAGAACAGACGCATACTTGAAAAATGATTTTTACCATAGTATGATAAATAAGATAAAAATAAACTTTTGATGAACAAACAATAAAAATCAGCGAGGTATTGGTTTTTTGCAAACTGGTCTGTTCAAAAAGATTCTTTTATTTGTGCTTTGCATTTCACTTCTTGTACCGGTATGCGGCTGCGGGAAATCTGCAGAAAAGCAGCCTTCTGAAACAGGAAGCGGGCAAGAGGAAATGGCAGATGAATCTTCTCAGATTTTTACAATGGGAACTGTCTTTACAGTCCGCGCGATCGCGGAGGGAAACGCCCGGGAAGCGCTCCTTGCGGCAGAAGAGATCTTAAACAGCAGCGACAGCCTGCTTTCCTGGCGCAGGGAAGGATCTGCTGCTGATCTGTTTAACAAAAATCATCAGGCAGATGTTTCAGAATTAGGGGATCTGATCGATATATCACTGCAGATCAGCAGGGACAGCAAAGGGGCTTTTGATATGAGCATTCTGCCTCTGTCTCAGGTCTGGCAGTTTGACAGGATGGAAGAGGAAGATTTTGATCCTGCGGACATGGAGGTTCCTGATCCGGAAGAGATTGCCAAGGCAAGATCCAGGATCGATTATACAAAACTTTCTTATGATCCGGCATCCGGCATCCTTTCTTCAGAGGATCCGGAAATCGCCATTGAGCTTGGCGCCATTGGCAAAGGTTATGCGATCGACCAGGCACTGGCTGTGATGAAAGAGTCCGGAGCAAAGGGCGCTTTGATTTCCGCCGGCAGTTCCATAGGACTTTTCGGGAGAAAAGCTGACGGCAATTTCAAAGTTGCCCTGAGAGATCCCAGAGGAGAGATCTCTGATTACATGGGTGTCCTGGAAGTGACGGACTGCTCCATCTCCACATCAGGGGATTATGAGCGCTATTTTGAAAAAGACGGCGTCCGCTATCATCACATCCTGGATCCGTCTACCGGTTATCCCGCTGACAGCGGTCTGATGCAGGTCACTGTGATCGGGCCATCCGGGGCAGTTTGTGACGCTTTGTCTACAGCTTGTTTTGTACTGGGGCTGGATGAGGGGATCAAGCTTGCTGATCAATATAATGTTCTGGCGATTTTTGTTGATAAAGAGAAGAATATCTGGTATAATAATTCGGATGTATTGGATATTCTGGAAATCGTCTCGAAAGAATACACAATGCATGAATATAATCAGAAAGCTGAGTAAGCTTTCCGATTTATTAAATAGTAACCGGACGTAAGTCCACAAATTTTGGAGGAGGATTCAAATGGCACAACAATCAAGTATTCTTGGCCGCTTAGGTTTTGTAAAAAGCCCTGGTGCTCCTGTTCCTCACAGAAAACATACTTCGGAGTGCGAGACCGTGCAGATGCCGGTTCCCGCGCAGGTGAAGATCGTTATGTCCATGCATATCGGTGCTCCCTGTACGCCCTGCGTAAAGCCGAAGGATCAGGTCTATGTAGGAACAGTAGTAGGCGACAGCACGGCTTTTATGTCTGCTAAGATCCATTCCAGCGTGTCAGGAACAGTCAACAAGATCGAGACAGTTTTGATGCCCAATGGCTCCACTGCCCAGGCAGTTGTCATTGATACGGACGGTCTTCAGACAATTGATCCCGAGATCAAGCCCCCGGTGATCAACAGCAGAGAAGATTTCCTGGAAGCTGTCAAGAATTCCGGCCTTGTAGGTCTCGGCGGAGCGGGTTTCCCTGCTCATATCAAGCTCAATCCCTCACAGGATGTTGATATGCTCTGCATCAATGGCGCTGAGTGTGAACCTTACATCACAGCAGATGTGAGAGAGTTCCTTGAGAACTACGAAAACGTGATCTATGGCATTCAGGAAGTCCTGAAATGTCTCGGTGCAAAACAGGCGATCATCGGCATCGAGGACAATAAGCCCGAAGCGATCAAGCTGATGGAAGAGAAGACGAAAGAGTTTGACAATATCACTGTCAAGGCCCTTCCTTCCCGTTATCCGCAAGGCGCTGAGAAAGTCCTGATCGATCAGCTGACCAACCGTCAGGTGCCTCCCGGAAAGCTTCCGGCAGATGTCGGCGTTGTTGTTATGAACGTGGCATCCATCGGTTTCCTTGGCGGATATCTTAAAGACGGTATTCCGCTTACAACAAAGCGTGTAACCGTAGATGGTTCTGCTGTTTCCGAGCCTAAGAACGTAAGAGTATGCATTGGAACCAAGATCAAAGATATCATGGCTTTCTGCGGCGGATACAAGGGACAGCCCTACAAGCTCATCAGCGGCGGCCCTATGATGGGTACTGCCCTTATGACGGATGACTTCCCGGTACTCAAGCAGAACAATGCTTTTCTTGCTCTGGATGAGAGCGAAGCAAGATCCATGGAGCCGACAGCATGCATCCGCTGCGGACGCTGCGTAAATGCCTGTCCCATGAATCTGATGCCCACCAAGCTGGAAGATGCTGTGACCTACAGAAATGTAGAGGCACTCAAGCAGTTCAGCGTTATGACATGTATGGAGTGCGGATGCTGCTCCTTCGTATGTCCTGCCAACAGAAAACTGGTTCAGTCGATGAGAATCGGCAAATCCATTCTTCGTAATGCGTGAAAGTAGGTGAAAATAAATGGATGGCAAATTAATTGTTTCTTCATCTCCTCATATTTCCAGTACTACGAAGACTAAGGATCTCATGCGCGATGTTATCATTGCTCTGATTCCTTCACTGATCGCATCGATTATTTTCTTTGGATACAGGGCTCTCGTAGTAGAAATCGTCTGCGTAGCTACCTGTGTGATCTCTGAGTATATCTGCCGCAAAGTGATGAAGCGCGAGCAGACCATCGGAGACCTGAGCGCAGTTGTTACCGGACTTCTTCTGGCGTTCAACCTTCCGTCCAGCGTTCCGCTCTATGTACCGATCATCGGCGGCGTAGTAGCGATCGTTATGGCGAAGCAGATGTTCGGCGGTATCGGTCAGAACTTTGTAAATCCGGCCCTGATCGCACGTATCATTCTGATGAACTCCTTCCCGGTACTGATGACCACCTGGTATCCTGCATCTGCAGGTAATTTCGCAGGCGACACCGTTGCTACCGCATCCCCTCTGGGACTGATCGCTTCCGGCGCTGTTGACCAGCTTCCTTCTTACATGGATATGTTCCTTGGAAACTGCGCAGGATGTCTTGGTGAGACAAGTGCTCTGGCACTCCTGATCGGCGGCATCTATCTGGTAGCAAGAAGAGTCATTTCCTGCACCATTCCTGTTACATATATTGCAACAGTATTCATTCTCTCTGCGATTCTTGGTCAGGATCCCGTGATGCAGATCCTCTCCGGCGGTCTTTTCCTCG
>CAMMZE010000166.1 GCA_946529195.1 uncultured Lachnospiraceae bacterium | reverse complement strand
TATAGAACAGATCCGATACGATTTTCGCATCATTGCCGAATGCACCGCATCCAAAGGCCCCGAGAACCAGGATCTTATAATCCAGCCATGCCGCCACCTCAAGCATTCCGGTGATCCTGTTATAAATCATGTCTCGATACTGCTGATCGTTTAGACCTTCCATGCCATATCTGAGCATCGGAGCCGCACACGTCATCACCGAAACCACAACACTCTCCGGCAGAAGATTGCCCTCTTCATCCTTGATGATCTCCACCTGCGGCGTAATCATGATTGCATCTGAACCCATATAGGTGTGGAGTAACTTGTTATACTGATAATAAGCGGAAGCCTCCGGGCTTTCCAGCGAAAGGAGCAGGGAGCTCTTTCTGCACAGATCCTCTTCCTGCGCTCTGGCACCTCTACGCACCCCTCCGCCGGGATTGACCGGATTCGCCAGATTCAGAACAAGCACAGGTTTGTCTGTGTCATGCAGGAGAAACGCCGCATCCTTCATTCTCTTCCTGGCCATCGAAAAAGAGTCCATATTTGCACAGCCGAAACCTGTCCGGCCGATCACATGGACATGCTGGAAATCTTTCTTCCTGCCAATCTTCTGCACATCCTCCGGAAGATATACTAAAGTCTCCCGCATTTCGGCTTGAGAAAGCTTCAGTGGGGTTATCCTGCCCTCATAGATATAAAACCCCTGTTGAAGTATGTTAAGTGTGTCGTCCAGCATATTTATATTGTCTGCTCTCATAGAAGCTCCCTCTTGATTCTGTTTTTTCTGACGGCTTCCTGCTATTTCACAGGATACGTCATCAGGAATTTTTCAGGCCTCACACTTTCACAATATAAGCCCCAAACGGAGCCAGTGAAAGCTTTGCAATCTTGAAAAACTGCCTGCCAAACGGAATTCCGACAATCGTGATACACCAGACACACCCGATCGCGAAATTTCCAAGCGCCATCCACCATCCATTGACAAGAAACCAGATGACGTTGACAAGGAACGACACCGCTCCTCCGCCGTACTCAATCCGCCTTCCAAACGGCCAGAACGAAATCGCAGCAAATTTGAAGCACTGCAGACCGTATGGAATTCCAACGATCGTGAGGCACCACAGGGCGCCCGAGAGCACCCATGCCATGCCGCTGACAAAGCCGCCAAAAATAAACCAGCAAATATTACCCAATAATCTCATGAATTCCACTCCCCTTCTTTTGCCATATATTCACGAATCACCGCGCTTCATCCAGCCTCCTATTGCTGAGATGGCTTTCAGGCAAAAATATATGACAATGATATCATCGATGATCAGCCCGGACACAAAGTCCATCGGCGAGATCAGGTAGAACAGGCCAATGATAAGCATCAAGATGATCCCGGCAATGCAGATACCTGCTTTTAATAAGCTTCCGAATGCAAATACCGCCGCTCCCGCAAGCATTCCACCTGCTTTCATCATCCTGTCAGCCCGCTCCTCTTTCACAATTTCTGTGCGGGCCTGTTCGTTCCTGTACCGCTGTTCCTCGAGTTCGATCCTCCTGGCCGCATTCTCGGCTTCCTTGATCCTCGCCTCATCGCGAATGATGGTTGTGTTTACAGAGCGGGTGGTCCCATCGTCAATATATAAGGGAGCCCCGCAATAGCTGCAGTAGTTGATCTTGTTAAGATCTGCGGCATTGATTTCTCCACCACATCTGGGGCATGCCATATATTTGATCTTCATAGCTTCAGGCTCCTTTCTGGAAATTCTCTTCCTTATTTCGTTGTATATATTTATGTGTTACATAAATTATACGCCTGCCCGGATCAAAGAAAAATCGCCGCCCATGCAAATTGGGGGATTCTATTCCGCTTTTTGGGAGAATTATAATTTCCAGTGAATATATCAAGATCAGCCGTCTGCTGTAAACATCACGCTCCAGTGTATTGACAAATAATACAATAATTCATTAAGAATTATAATCAAATTAGTGAAAACTGTCAAATACAGGGATGGCAGGAGGCTGGACAAAGGCTCCATTTCGGTAACTTTTCATCTGCGTAAAATCGTGCTATAATTTTCTCAGAGGGGAGCTGCTGTTTCACAGATAAAGTATTTATTGACAAAGAACAGGCCGATAAGATGGTTCGATTTCCCACAGATCATGCCGAATCGTGAACCATAATAAAAGTACAGAAAACCCGTTCTCGACAGATTACTCGACCTTTACAGAGCAGGGTGATCGGCAGAATGCAGACGCGGTCCTGCAGGTCACGATGTCTGCAAACCCATCACTATTTGTTAAGATCAGGAAGGAGGATCCGACCATGTGCGAAGCTTTAAGAGCCCTGATGGCTGACGATATTAATGCTGCGAAAAAAGAAGGTATTCAGGAAGGGATTCAAACGGGCCTGAAGGAAGGTCAAAGAGAAGGTATTCTTATTACACTGGCCTCTCTCGTTAAAGACAATCTCATCTCAGTCAGTGAAGCTGCAAGACGTGCCGATATGGCAGAGGACGCTTTCAGAGAGAAGATGACATCTTATAACTAATCCGTTCTCACTTACAAGAATACGCGTTGTGTGTAGAATATCACAGGCGGCAGGTTATTTTCCCTGCCGCCTGTTTTTATCCTTCCCATACCTCCCCTTTATGCAGTATGATGTGTCTGCCTTTTCCCTGGTAAACAAGTTCTGTTTCCAGATCAGCATCTGCTGTAATTCGGCATCCCGTCAGCCGGTGGTCTTCCCATTTCAGATCGATCCGGGCATTTCCGGGAATCCGGATTCCGGTGACCTCTCCAGTCTGCCATTCCGCCGGCAGAGCAGGAAGCAGATAGATCCGGTTACTCCCGGTCTGCACCAGCATATCCAGAATAGCAGCGGCTGCCCCAAAATTGCCGTCGATCTGGAATACTGCCCCATCCCCCAGCGGATGGCAGTCCATCATGTTGGGGAAGGTCGATTCCTTCCACAGCTTTTTCAGCATCGCAAGAGCAGCATCTCCGTTGCACAGTCTCGAATAAAAACAGACCATCCAGGCGCAGCTCCATCCGGTATAGCCGCTTCCGTTTTCCAGGCGTCTGCGGATCGTCGTTTCGGCCGCCTGCGCCAGCTCCGGCGTGCTCCGGGGCGAGATCTGATGTGACGGATACAGGCCATACAGCTGGGAAACATGACGGTGTCCCGGCTCCGGTTCTTCGTAATCCTCTCTCCACTCCATGATCTGGCCATACTTCCCGATGCGGATTTTCGGAAGTTTTTCCAGGATCGCTTTTGCTTTCTCTTCCAGAGGATCCTCCATTTTCAACACTTCCGAAGCCTGAATAAAACACTTCATCAGGTCTCTCAGTATCTGAGAATCCATGGATGAGCCGGCACAGATACAGCCGATCTCTCCGCTCTCCGTCTGGTAGATATTCTCCGGAGAAAGCGACGGGCACGTCACATATTCCCCCTTCTCCTCGATCAGAAAATCACAGAAAAACAGAACGCTGTCCCGCAGGACATCATACATTTCTCTCAGAAAATCCTCGTCTTTTGTGTATACATAGTGATTCCAGATATGGGTGCACAGCCATGCTCCGCCCATGACCCAGTAACTGGACGGCAGATAAATATCCTGCGGGGCACAGTCTCCCCAGATGTCCGTATTATGATGCGCGACAAATCCCCTGCAGCCGTACATCTTTTCGGCAGTACGGCAGCCGTTTGCATGCATACGCTTCAGGTGATCAAACAGCGGCAGGTGACATTCCGAAAGGCCGGCCTGCTCTGCCATCCAGTAATTCATCTCGGTATTG
>CAMMZE010000165.1 GCA_946529195.1 uncultured Lachnospiraceae bacterium | reverse complement strand
GGTTCGGCAATTACGGGATGCAGAAGGGAGACGGGCAGGCGTCTGTCTCAGCAGAAGAACAACAGAAACAGACGGCAGCAGTGATAAAGGAATGGATTGATGATGCCAGGTAGATTCTTGTGTATCACAATAGGATTAATCGGAAAAGGAAAGATAATATGAGCATCAGCAGAGAAAAAGTTATAATTATCTCCCAGGAGCAGATTGCTTCAGGGATCTACAGTATGTGGTTTGCCAGCCGGGCAATCGCCCAGGAGGCGGCCGCCGGCCAGTTTGTGTCGGTGTATTCAGCGGATGGAGCGCATTTGCTGCCGCGTCCGATCAGCATCTGCCAGGTTGACCGGGAAAAAGGCGCCATCCGTCTGGTATACCGGGTGGCAGGATACGGCACGGCAGAGTTTGCGTCGATGGCAGCAGGAGATGAGCTGACCGTGATGGGGCCTCTGGGCAATGGCTATGGAGTGGCTGCCGCGCGGTGCAAAGAAGACAGCAGGATCATGCTGATCGCAGGCGGTATCGGGGTTCCGCCTATGCTGGAACTGGCCAGGGAACTTCCCGGCGAGAAGACCATCGTGCTGGGGTATCGGGATCACGAGCTTTTCCTGAAGGATGATTTCTCAGCATACGGACAGGTTGTAATCGCGACAGAAGACGGCAGCGCAGGCGTTCACGGTAATGTACTCGATGCCATCCGTCAGGAAGGGCTGACAGCAGACATGATCTGCAGCTGCGGACCGACTCCCATGCTGCGGGCTGTCAAAGCCTTTGCGCAGGAAAAAGGAATCCCTGCCTGGATTTCACTGGAAGAGAGAATGGCCTGCGGCGTCGGCGCCTGTCTGGGCTGCGTATGTCAGTCAGCAGAAGTGGATGACCATTCCCATGTAAAGAACAAGAGAATCTGTAAGGATGGTCCTGTATTTGCCGCGGAGGAGGTTGAGATCTGATGAATACCAAAGTAAATATTGCCGGCGTAGAACTCAAAAATCCCGTTATGACCTGCTCCGGGACATTTGGATCCGGAATGGAGTACAGTGAATTTGTAGATTTAAATAAGCTGGGCGCAGTTGTGACCAAGGGCGTGGCAAATGTCCCCTGGCCCGGCAATCCCACTCCCCGCATCGCGGAGACGGCCAGCGGCATGCTCAATGCCATCGGCCTGCAGAATCCCGGTATTGATGTTTTTGTGGAAAGGGACCTGCCCTTCTTAGAGCAGTATGATACGAAGGTAATCGTGAATGTCTGCGGGCATTCTGAGGAAGAGTATCTGGAAGTGGTCCGCCGTCTGGCAGATGAGAAAAGAGCAGACCTGCTGGAGATCAATATTTCCTGCCCCAATGTCAAAGAGGGCGGCATCGCCTTCGGAACTGATCCCAGGGCAGTCGAGGCCATTACCAGGGCTGTGAAAAAAGAAGCCCGCCAGCCGATCATCATGAAGCTGAGCCCCAATGTGACGGACATCGCCGTCATGGCTAAAGCAGCAGAGAATGGCGGCGCGGATGCCGTTTCCCTGATCAATACCCTGACGGGAATGAAGATCGACATCGAGCGCCAGTGCTTTGCCATAGCCAACCGCACAGGAGGCCTTTCCGGCCCTGCTATCAAGCCGATCGCAGTGCGGATGGTTTATCAGGTGGCGCAGGCTGTGTCAATCCCGGTCATCGGAATGGGCGGCATCAGCTGCGCGGAGGATGCCATTGAATTCATCCTGGCTGGTGCCAGCGCTGTCGCAGTCGGGACAGCAAACTTTTACCAGCCGGATGTCACTCTGCAGATCGCAAGCGGCATCGAGGATTATATGTGCAGACATCAGATTGAGGATATTAACCAGCTGACAGGCGCAGTCAGGGACAGGTAAAATCAGGGGCGTTTCCGGGCAATCCGGTGTTTCTGCGGCCGCAGAGTCAGCTCACTGACATTGACATGGTCAGGCTGCGTTACAGCGTAAAGGACAGCTAAGGCCACATCCTGAGGATCGAGATAAGCATCTCGGTCCTCATCTGTTTTAAAGTCCGCATTGCGGTAGAGCCGCGTGTCTGTCATATCGGGAGAGATGGTGACGACGCGGACACCGTATTTGCGGGCTTCCTCAAAGAGACTTCTGGAGAAACTGGAAAGACCGGCTTTGGTTGCCCCGTAAGCACATCCATGAGGATTGGAAGAAGAGGCTGTAACGGATGAGATATTCACGATGCAGCCTTTTTTCTGTTTGAAAGAGCGCAGGAGGAGCTGGGTCAGGATCATGGGCACTTCCAGATTGACCCGGACCATCTCGCTGATTTTTGCGGAACTGATCTCCTCATGCAAACCATAGTATGCGACGCCGGCATTGTTGACCAGGAGGCGGACATCGGCCTGTGCCTGGATAAACTTGATGATGGTGGGCAGAGATTCTGTCCTGGTCAGGTCAAGCTCGATGCTGCGGAAGGAGTCCGCAGAGACTTCCTTATGCCATTCCTGAAAGTCCGGGTGGGAAAAATCGCGTCCGATTCCAAAGACCAGATAACCGGCTTCTATGAGAGTTTTGCTGATGGCAAGGCCAATGCCGGAAGAAGCCCCGGTCACGATTGCTGCTAATTTCTTTTCTTCTAACATTATTTGTTACCTCCACTGAAAAATCCGGTCTGCCGGAATATCGCCGGAAAAGAGTCCGATCACATAGTTTTCCATTTCCCCGGAGAGTGTTTTGCCGTAGCTGTAGTAACCATTTTCGTTGACAAAAGGAAACTGAACCACAGGAGAAGCTGGCATGGCCCGCCTCATTTTTTTCAGGTAATCCTGGGAGATGCGGAAGGACCCGATGCTGATATCCCTGAGTTTTTTGAAATCAATCTGCTGTTTTACCTGACTTGCCATATCGCGGTAATGGGTCTGCCAGTCCGGCAGATAAAGGATGGGGTCGAAACAGAGCCTTACCGGATGTCCGCAGCGCATGGCAGCCGCGGCGCTTTCCAGCCGGCTTTCCAAATCCGGCGTGCCGTGCTCATAGCGTTCGATCACCGGCTGCGGGGAAATGGTAAACGCATAGATGACGCCCGGCAGGGCAGGCAGATTCTCCCAGATCTGTTTATGAGCGCTTTTGGTGCGGACCTCTATGGTCAGATCCGGATGGGTCTGCGCAAAAGCAGCCCATTCCCTGACGTATCCGGTCAGCCCTTCTGCGGCCAGCAGGTCTGTGTCATAAGAGATGCACAAATAGACCGGATGCTTTTCCAGAAGATTCTCCGTTTCGCGGAAATAGTCCTCCAGATTGACAAAAATGACCGGATAGGCCGAAGGGTACATCCCCTTGAGATAGCAGTATTCGCAGTCATACACACAGTTCATCATGCAGGAGCTATAGTAAAAATGCTCCTCACCGAAGTCCTGACAGACCGGGGCGCCCGGATATATGAGTGAACCGCTGCGGGCGGCAATAATCAGAGCTCTGGCTTGTTGCTGAAGGGTGATATCCTGTCTGGACCGGTTAAAAATATCCTTGTAATGGCGGATGGGTATGATGCCGGCCTGGGGAAAATGCTCCAGGATCCGGACTGTGCGCGGATGCTGCAGGACGTCTTCCTCTATATAAATATGATGGATCTGCCGGTTAAAGCAGGAATGATCTAAGCTGTTCAAGGATCTTTTTGCCTTCCTTTCTGTCTTTACAGGGCAGGACGCCGCTGGTATACATCTCCTGTATTTTTCCCTCCAGAGAGGAAGCTGTGAGCGACGCCCAGATCAGATACTGGCGCAGGGTATGCTGCATGGTGACAGAGCAGTGCAGGTCTGCCGACAA
>CAMMZE010000164.1 GCA_946529195.1 uncultured Lachnospiraceae bacterium | reverse complement strand
TTGTCGGCCCCGGCGTGGCTAATCTTTCGGCTGAGTTCAGGATCGGCATCGATGTCATGACCACAGAGACCACCTGTCTGTCCTCCATCTGGTGTACAGATGAGAAAGTCAGAGAGTTTTATGAGATTCACGGACGCGCCGGCGACTACCGCCAGCTGCAGCCCGGCAGCCAGGCTTACTATGACGGCATGATCGAGCTGGATCTGTCCCAGATCCGCCCTATGATCGCCATGCCTTTCCATCCCAGCAATGTCTATACCATCGACGAGGTCAACGCCAACCTGGGAGATATCCTGGATGATGTGGCAAAGCGGGCTCAGGTAAGCTTTAACGGCCAGGTGGATGTAGACCTGCGCAGCAAGATCATCGGCGGCAGATTCTATGTGGATCAGGGAATCATCGCCGGATGCGCCGGCGGCGGATTTGAGAATATCTGCGCTGCAGCGGATATCATTCGCGGCAGAGATATCGGTAATGACAAGTTTACATTCAGTGTATATCCTGCAAGTATGCCCATCTATATGGAGCTGATCAAAAACGGAGCAGCTGCGGATCTTACTGCAGCCGGAACTGTCCTTAAGACTGCTTTCTGCGGTCCTTGCTTCGGCGCAGGCGACACACCGGCTAACGGCGCCTTCAGTATCCGTCATACGACCAGGAATTTCCCCAACCGTGAAGGTTCCAAGGTGCAGGACGGCCAGATTTCCTGCGTAGCTCTCATGGATGCCAGATCTGTTGCCGCGACAGCAGCCAATCAGGGATTCCTGACTTCTGCAGCTGATATGGCGGACATCCAGTACCGCGGACCCAAGTACTACTTTGACGGAAGCATTTATGAAAAGCGCGTATATAACGGCGTAGGTGATCCCCATCCCGAGACAGAGATTCAGTTTGGTCCCAATATCAAGGACTGGCCGGCTATGTCTGCACTGGGAGAAAACCTTCTGCTGAAGGTAGTTTCCGAGATCCACGATCCGGTTACCACGACAGACGAGCTGATTCCTTCCGGCGAGACATCTTCCTTCCGTTCCAATCCTCTGGGACTGGCAGAGTTTGCCCTTTCCCGTAAGGATCCTGCCTATGTAGGCCGTGCCAAAGAGGTGCGTGAGATCGAAGAAGTCAGAGCGGCAGGAGAGCATCCCTGCCACAGCGGCGTCAAGCTGCAGGATGAATTCACCAAGACTGCCGGCATCATCAAGCAGCAGTTCCCTGAGTTCAACCGCAATAATATCGTCATCGGAAGCACCATCTACGCAGTAAAGCCGGGTGACGGCTCTGCCAGAGAGCAGGCTGCATCCTGCCAGAAGGTACTGGGCGGCTGGGCCAACATTGCCCGCGAGTACGCGACCAAGCGCTACCGCTCCAACCTGATCAACTGGGGCATGCTGCCTTTCCTCTTCCCGGATGAGGACCTGCCCTTTGCCAATGGTGATTATATCTATGTTCCTGCCATCCGCAGGGCCATTGAGGATAAGCTGAGCCAGATTCCGGCTTATGTAGTCAAAGAGGACGGACTGGTGCCTTTTACCCTGGGCATGGGCCCGCTGACAGAGGATGAGAGACAGATCATTCTGGACGGATGCCTCATCAATTTCTACAGAGAATAAAAATGCGTGCGCCGCGGCCGGGGCTTCCTGTGCCGCGCGCTCCGGCTGAAATGGAGATAATAATGGAAAAGATTAAAATGACAACTCCCCTTGTGGAGATGGATGGAGATGAAATGACCCGTGTTCTCTGGAAGATGATCAAGGAGGAACTGCTTCTTCCTTTTATCGACCTGAAAACAGAGTACTATGATCTGGGTCTGGAACACAGAGATGCAACCGATGATCAGGTGACCATTGATGCGGCAAATGCGACCAGAAAGTACGGGGTAGGCGTCAAGTGCGCGACAATCACCCCCAACGCAGCCCGCGTAGAGGAATATCATCTGAAAAACATGTGGAAGAGCCCCAACGGCACCATCCGCGCTATTCTGGACGGCACAGTATTTCGTGCGCCTATCATTGTGAATGGAGTAGAGCCGACTGTCCGCACCTGGAAAAAGCCCATCACCATTGCCAGACATGCTTACGGCGATGTCTACAAGGCAGTTGAGATCAAGGTTCCCGGCGCCGGAAAGGCAGAGCTGGTATTTACCGGTGAAGACGGAACAGAAATCAGAGAAACCGTATTTGATTTTAAGGGACCGGGCGTCCTGCAGGGCCAGCACAATGTGAATGCTTCCATCGAGAGCTTTGCCAGAGCATGCTTTAACTTTGCCCTGGATACCAAGCAGGATATCTGGTTTGCAACCAAGGATACCATTTCCAAGAAGTATGATCACACCTTCAAGGATATTTTCCAGGAGATCTACGATGCGGAGTATAAAGAGAAATTTGAGGCAGCAGGCATCACCTATTTCTATACTCTGATCGACGATGCCGTTGCCCGCGTAATCCGCTCGGAAGGCGGCTTTATCTGGGCCTGCAAGAACTATGACGGCGATGTCATGAGTGATATGGTAGCGACCGCATTTGGTTCACTTGCTATGATGACTTCTGTCCTGACTGCTCCGGACGGCACCTATGAATATGAGGCAGCCCACGGAACCGTGCAGAGACATTATTACAGATATCTGAAGGGTGAGGAGACATCCACCAATCCGGTAGCCACCATCTTTGCCTGGACAGGCGCGCTCAGAAAGCGCGGCGAGCTGGACGGACTGGCAGATTTGTCTGCCTTCGCAGACAAGCTGGAAAAGGCCGTGATCGATACGATTGAGAGCGGCGTGATGACAGGTGACCTGGCAGCAATCTCAACCCTGGAGGGAGCCAAGTCTGTGACCAGCAGAGCCTTTATCGAGGCAGTGCGGGCAAAACTTGCCTGAATGAGAGGGAAGTGGTATTATGAATCGTAAAAAAACAAAACTGATCGCGACCATTATTGTGATCCTGCTGGTCATTTCCATGGTGGCGGGGATCGCAGTTCAGTTTGCGGTCTGAGCATAAGAAACGGAGGCGTACTGAATGCCGGGAAAAGACAGACCCATTGCCGGCAGCGGGCGGATCAGCGCATCTGCTGAAAAACAGACTGCTGACAAGATTCTGCTTGCGGATGAGAATTACCTGCAGGCATCAGCCTGCGCAGACGGCCCGGATCAGGGGGCGGCATATGCTGCGGTAAGCTGCGCGGCAGCCCGCCTGTATGCTATGGGCGGCCAGACAGGGTGTGCGGCAGTCCATATTGCAGTTCCGGCAGGGACCGGAACCGGACAGCTGTCCGAGCTGACACGGGGAGCCGGAGAGGCCTGCAGACAGGCAGGCTTTACGGGCATCGATGTGCAGGTATGTATTCTGGCGGGAGATTTCCTGCCGCGGGTGACGGTTTTCGCTTCCGGAAAGAATGAGCAGCAAGGAGCTTTATCCCAACCCATCACAGCAGGAAGCAGCCTTGTCATGGCAGGATATGCAGGCTGGAGGGGCGGCGTGCTGCTGGCCCGTCTGCATGAGAAGCTGCTGACCAGACATTTTTCTCCGGCTTTTCTGAGAGAGACCATCCAGGCGCAAGGCAGCAGTTTTTCTCCTCAAAAAGCAGTGGAGACAGCCTTTGCGAGCTGCGCGGAGGATGTTTATATCTGCGGGGAGGGCGGTATCTTTACCGCAATCCGTGAGTTTGGGGAGAAGGCAGGTCTGGGCGTCAGAGTACAGCTTGGCGATATTCTGCTGCGGCAGGAGACGGTGGAGATCTGTGATCTTGCCGGTGTATCCCCTTATCTGCTGATGAGTCATGGATGCGTGCTGATTGCCG
>CAMMZE010000163.1 GCA_946529195.1 uncultured Lachnospiraceae bacterium | reverse complement strand
GCGATCGCCTACGGAAATAACCGGCAGGCAAAGACATGGGTAAACAAGACGATCAAATATGCGGACCTGAAAGAGAGACTCAAAGTCACGATCCGCACGACGGAGTCAGCTGAGGAATATGCCAAGATGACAAAAGCCCAGAGGGATGCGGCAAAAGACCACGGCGGTTTTGTCGGCGGCACCCTGGCCGGCGGCCGCAGAAAGGTTGACACGGTCGAGTCCAGATCTATGATCGCCCTGGACGGAGACAGAATCGATGCAGCCTTTCTGGAGAACTATGAAACCAATGCGCCGTATACATCTTTCCTTTATACGACGCACAGCCATACACCGGAGAACCCGAGAGTCAGACTGATCTTTCCGCTCACAAGGGACATCACGGCAGAAGAGTTTGTCGCGGTGTCCCGGTACCTGGCACAGATGCTTGGTATCGATTATTTCGATGAATGCTCATACCAGCCCAACCAGCTGATGTACTGGCCGTCCTCTCCGCAGAACGGTGTATTTGTGTTTAAGGAAGTCGAAAAGAACTGGCTTGATCCGGATGAGATCTTGTCGGCACATCCGGAATGGACTGATCCGACGAGGCTCCCGACATCTTCCCGCGAGAGCAAGGCAAACCAGATCACGCAGCAGAAGGTCCAGGACCCGCTCACGAAAGAGGGCACGGTCGGTCTGTTCAATAGGGTCTTCTTCCCTGTTACGCGGGCTCTCGATATGTTCCTTTCCGATGTATATGAGCCGACGGACAAGGAGAACCGCTATCACCTGATCGCTGCCAGCAGCATGGCCGGTGTCGAGATCAAGGATGACAAGTTCGTGTACAGCCATCATGCGAAGGACCCGGCTTACCTTAAGCTCTGTAACGCTTTTGATATCGTCCGGATTCATAAATATGGCGATCTGGATGAGAAGGCGTCCTTTAAAGCCATGTGCGAGTTTGCCATGCAGCAGGATGAGGTCAAAGTGCAGGCGGCCAATGAACGTCTGGCCGAGGCGGAAGCGGACTTTGCTGCCGGCGACGATGACTGGAAGAAGAGACTCAAATATCAGCCCAGGACCAGCCTTTTGGAGAACAGCGTTTATAACCTGAATCTGATCCTGGCCAATGATCCGGATTTCGCGGGTTTTGCCTTCAACGAGATGGCGGGTCGCATCCAGGTGACCGGTCATCTTCCCTGGGATCGGCCGGAGGGAAATATGTTCTGGCGCGATGCGGATACCGCACAGCTTAAGTCCATCATTGATATCCGGTACCTGCCGTTCTCCAGCAGAAACCACGATGTTGCCTTTACCAAGACCGCGGATGATCGGCATTTCCATCCGGTGCGCGATTACTTAAATAGCCTGCCGGCCTGGGACGGAGTAAAGCGCGTGGAGGATCTCTTCATCAAATATCTGAAAGCGGATGATACGGAGTATGTCCGCACGGTTACCAGAAAGACCTTTGCAGCCGCGGTCGCCAGGATCTACGTTCCCGGCATTAAGTTTGACTGCGTTCCGGTCCTGGACGGTGATCAGGGCATCGGTAAGAGCACGATCGTGAAGGACCTCGTCACTCCAGATTATTACTCAGAGACGCTGTCTCTCACTGACATGGACGATAAGTCCGGCGCGGAAAAGCTGCAGGGCTTCTGGATTGTGGAGATCGGCGAGCTGGCCGGAATGAAGAAGGCTGACATCGAAAAGGTGAAGGCGTTCCTTTCCACCTCCGATGACAAGTATCGTCCGTCCTATGGCAAAGTTGTCGAAAGCCATCCGCGTCAGTGTATTATCATCGCTACGGTCAACGGCGAGAGAGGGTATCTGCGCGATATCACCGGGAACCGTCGTTTCTGGATCATCAAGGTCCATCAGAAAAAGCAGAAGAAAAGCTGGAACTTTGACGAGCACTACCGTCAGCAGTTCTGGGCGGAAGCAAAAGAAATCTGGAAGGCCGGCGAGAAGCTGTACCTGGAAGGTGACGTGCTCGAAGAGGCAGAAAAGGCGCAGCGTGGTGCTATGGAGGCAGATGAGCGTGTCGGCATGATTGAAGAGTACCTGAATCGTGAAGTGCCCGATGACTGGGACAGTATGGATCTCTTTGCCAGAAGGAACTTCCTGACCGGCACGGAGTTTGGCACGCCTGAGCATGCGGGAAGTCATGTCCGCACTGAGGTAAGTAATGCGGAGATCTGGTGCGAGTGTTTCGGAAAGAGCCTGCAGGAGCTCAAGCCTTCCGACAGCTATGGTATTGCAGCAATGATGGCGCAGGTCCCCGGTTGGGAACGTACCACATCCATCAGGCGGCAGCCGATCTATGGCAGGCAGCGACTTTACCAGAGAACTAAATAAGGGCGACACACACAACACAACTATTTCCCTTATATTTGAAACGCTTTTTATAAGGGTCAGTAATGAAAACCTGTGAGCGCACGCGCGTAAAGAAATATAAGGGAGTAGTTGTGATTTTGTGTTCTTGTGTCAGATTGGAGCAATTCATGAATGAGAAGTTTATCGAACAGAAATTAGTAGAGGCGGTGAAAAAGGCCGGTGGTCTTGCACCAAAGTTTGTGAGTCCTGGGCTTAATGGTGTGCCCGATCGTATCGTCCTCCTCCCTGCTGGACATATCGGATTTGTCGAACTTAAAAGTCCTGGGAAACGCATGCGGCCTCTGCAATTGAGAAGGAAAAAGCAACTGGAGCGCCTCGGCTTTCATGTTTACTGCATTGACGAGGTCAGCCAGATTGGAGGTGTTATTGATGAGATACGAAGCTCATGATTATCAAAAGTATGCGACGGACTTTATCCTGACGCATCCGGTTGCAGCCGTTTTCTTAGAGATGGGCCTTGGGAAAAGCGTGATCACCCTGACTGCGCTATTCGACCTGATCCTCGATCAGTTCCTTATAAGGAAAGTGCTGGTAATCGCACCGCTGCGAGTGGCGAGGGATACATGGCCTTCAGAAATAAAGAAATGGGATCATCTGGCCGGCCTTACGTATTCGGTTGTAGTCGGGAGTGAAGCTGAGCGCCGGGCAGCCCTGGCAAGGACGGCTGATGTTTACATCATCAACAGGGAAAATGTCGACTGGCTGATCACGAAGAGCAAGATCCCATTTGACTTCGACATGATCGTCATTGACGAGTTATCCAGCTTCAAATCCTACCAGGCAAAACGGTTTAAGAGCCTTTTGAAGGCAAGACCGGTTGTAAAAAGGATTGTCGGCCTTACCGGAACACCGAGTAGCAACGGCCTCATGGATTTGTGGGCGGAGTTTCGGGTCCTGGATCTGGGACAGCGACTTGGGAGATACATCACGCATTATCGTAATGCTTTCTTTAGGCCAGATAAGAGAAACGGCGAAGTGATTTATTCCTACAAACCGCTTCCTGGTGCTGAGGATGAGATCTATAAGCGGATCAGCGATATCACGATCTCGATGAAGTCCTGCGATTATCTGACGCTGCCAGAATGCGTGATCAATGAAGTGCCGGTCCTTATGGATGAAAAGGAAATGGCGGTCTATGACGGCTTCCGGGAAGATATGGTCGCTAAGATCAAAGACCAGGAGATTGATGCGTCCAATGCTGCGGTCCTGTCCGGCAAGCTCCTGCAGATGGCCAATGGCGCGGTCTATGACGAAGAGAAAAACAGCCTTCCCATCCATAACAAAAAGCTGGACGCCCTGGAGGATCTTCTGGAAGGTGCGAACGGAAAACCCGTGCTGATTGCTTACTGGTACCAACACGATGCGGACCGGATCAAGGCAAGGTTCGACGTCCGGGAGATCAAGACAAGTAAAGATATTGAAGATTGGAATGCGGGAAAGATTCCTGCGGCAATCATCCATCCGGCAT
>CAMMZE010000162.1 GCA_946529195.1 uncultured Lachnospiraceae bacterium | reverse complement strand
ACGAAGTCCCCGGCATCAACCGCATCACCTACGACATCACATCCAAACCACCCGCGACCATAGAATGGGAATGAGACCCAGTGAGGCAAGTGCGAAGCACGCAGGCGAACTGCAGGTCTCACCCCTGCCAGAGCGGTCGGAGAGGGCAAGCCGGAAGGCGCAGGCCGATCCGGGCACCGCGGACGGCTGGGAATAGATAAAAAAGCTCGGGAAGCCTTATAAATCAAGGCTTCCCGATTTTTACGTCTACAAAATGTCTACATTATTTTCGTTTCTGGCAGTATACGGATTTATAAAAGTCTGTTCTGAAAAATAATGCTTTGCGACAGCCTCTTCTTTTACACTACATATAGGGAGACAGAGAACCGTCCCCTGTCTCCCCCCTGCCTCCCTCTTCTTTTTCTTGTGAATTGTCAGAAAAATAATTGAATTACGCAGACATGTCAGATATAATATAATAACAGACGCTATTGCCTTTATGATTTGAAAGGAAGGGTAGACTAATATGAAGAAGTTTTTATTAGCTGCAGGATTGGTTTGCATGATGGTATTTGCGACAGCCTGCGGGGGCGGCGCGGATAGTTCAAGTAAGGAGACAAAGGCAGAAACTGAAGCAGCAGAAACGGTTACGATACAGGTAAATACGGAAGGTGTTGGTGAGATTGCGGTTTCCGAAGATGGGCAGGCGCCTGTATTTGATGAAGAGCATTCGATCAGCTCATATGTTACAAATGTTCCCAAGGGGACTTCTCTTACGCTGAGCGCAAGGACCCAGGAGGATGGCTATCAGTTTTCAGAATGGACGAAGGACGGGGAACTGTACTCGGAAGAGGCGGAGATCACCGTGACAGCGGATGCGGACACAGAGTATATTGCGGTATTTTCCATGTCCAGCGGATATGAGGGAGAACCGGTGGATGATATCAAGGATGCAAAGACTATGGGAGACATTCTTGCTCTTCCCAGCGAGGCCACAGGCTCCACAGATGAATACTATGCCCGTGCCTTTAAACTGCACGGAACTCTGTACAGGGCGGTTTCCCATATCACCCCTGAAATATCAACACAGCTCTTTGAACTGGACTTCGAGGATCCGGATTATGACAAGAAGTATAATGAAATCGTGGCGCCGCTTGCCATTGACCAGATTGATGACATAAAAGCGTTGGCTCTGTCTCAGGAGGAACTGGATGCATTAGCAGGAAAGACAGCCGGAGAACTCATGGATCAGGGATGGACCTATAGCTGGTACAATCTGGAGGATAAGATCATAGGCATGGAAAATGGCATATGCTCCTATGTTGTTCACTATGAAGGAGAGCCTGACAGCGGCGCTGAAAATGAAGATGATGTCATCAGACCGGTTACAGTTGCTTCTGTAAGCTGGGACAGCATCGGAGACATTCTGGCAGATCTGATGAGCGAAGGCGAATAAGCGGTCTCCTGCAGCTGGCGCAAAGGCCTTGTTGTTTAGAAGGAAAGAGGTAACTGCAATGAAAAAAAGAAATTGGTTCCTTTTCTCACTGCTTTTCCTGCTCATGCTTGTCCTGACATCCTGCTCTGGCGGAAAGGTTTCGATTACCGGATAGCCGCAGGATGTAACAGTCAGCTATCCGCAGGGAGCCTCCTTTTCCGTTAAGGTCAGCAATCCGGGGGGAGACAGGGGACGGTTCTCTGTCTCCCACAGGTTTTATAAGGCGAAAGACGGGAAGGAGACAGAGAACCGTCCCCTGTCTCCCCGAAAAGGAGGCTGACTTATGGCGAATATTATAGCGGTCATCTGGGATTGTGATAAGACTCTGATCGACGGGTATATGCAGGATCCGCTTTTCCGGAAGTATGGCATTGACGCGTCGGATTTCTGGGCCAGATCCAGAGCCAGGGCAAAGGAGATTGAAGAAAAAGGCATCCGCGTGAATGCGGACACCTATTATCTGAATTATTTTATAAAATGTGCACAGGATGGGACTCTGCCCGGGCTGAATAATGCTGTGCTCAGGGAAGTGGGAAAAGAACTGCAGTTTTATGCAGGCATCCCGGCCTTTTTTGAGACGACAAAAGCCATGTTCCGGGAGGACCAGTCCTATGCGGAATATGGCATTCAGGTAGAGCACTATATTGTCAGCACCGGTTTTGCAGAGACCATCCGCGGCTCTGAGCTTATGCCCTATGTGGACGGTATCTGGGGCTGTGAGCTTCTCGACGCACCGGATGCGACTGGAAATGATCTGCTCAGCGAGATCGTTTACACGATCGACAATACGACAAAGACCAGGGCCCTTTTTGAAATCAACAAAGGCATCGGCAAGATTCCGGGAATCGATGTCAATTCCTCCATCCCCAAGGAAAACAGGCGGGTGCAGTTTGAAAACATGATCTATATCGCCGATGGTCCCAGCGATATCCCGGCCTTTTCTCTGATCAAGCAGAATGGCGGCGCTACCTTTGCCATCTATCCCAGAGGGGATATGCGGGCCATGCGCCAGGTCGAGCAGATGCGTGCGGACGGCCGCGTGGACATGTACGCCGAGGCGGATTATTCGGAAAAAACAACCGCAAATATGTGGATCACAGACAAAATCCAGAGCATGGCAGACCGGATCCGGTCTGCGGAGAAAGAGAAAATCCGGGCGTCGGCCTCGGATGTTCCCAGACACCTGGCCTGATTTATTTGTGACCGGGAAAGATTTTCACGAAGCCAGGGGAGACAGGGGACGGTTCTCTGTCTCCCCCTCTTATTTGTGAGGGAGACAGAGAACCGTCCCCTGTCTCCCTCTGCAGCTGCTGCAGGAAGGGCTTTGTTATGGTCTCATAAGCCTCTTCATCCCCGCCGGGGAAGCGCAGAACGGGTTCTTCTTCCGGAATCAGGTAGTCGCCGCAGAAAAATGTCGTTTCATCTAGAAAAATGCCTTCGCTGCCGGGCGTATGTCCGGGAAGATGAACGAAACGGAAATTGTGCCCGCGCCACTGCAGGGAGGCGTCATCTGCGATGATCTCATCCGCCGGCCGGCAGGCGAACTTCTCGTACTGGACACCCGGTTTTCCGCGGAAATGCAGATAGACATGCATGATCCGGGAAAGGTTTTTGCGGGGATCCTGAATGCCCTCATTGCAGGCGGCAGTCGCCAGGAAACGGGCGGCAGGATATCTATCCCGCACGGCATCAAGTCCTGCCATATGATCGCAGTGCTCATGGGTCAGCAGAATCAGCTCCGGCTGCCAGTCATTTTCTTCCAGAATGCGCAGCAGATTGGCAGATTCGCCCGGGTCTATGATGACGCAATGATTCCCCTCAGAAAGAATATAGCAGTTGCTTTCTGTCAGAGGGTCAACGGAAATGGTGATGGTAATCAAAGTGTAGTCTCCTTTTGTGTCTGGAGTGTATTTCCTGCATAATAGATGCTTTCTTCTGTGACGATCATGTCCATGGGGAAATCCCATGCATCGACAGGAATATGGTCTGCTTTCTGTAATTCAAATGCCGCCATCAGTATGACGGCATTTTTGCATTTTGGCAGAAAACGGTCATAATATCCCCCGCCCATGCCAAGCCGGCTGCCATCTTTGTCAAATGCAACGCCGGGACAAATAATCAGGTCCAAATCCTCCGGAGCGATTTCCAGAGAAGAGTCCGGATCCGGCTCAAGGATGCCGAAAGCCCCAGCCTTCCAACCGCCCGGAATGAGGGCTTTCATCTGAAAGTCCGGCAAACAGAGGGGATAGGCAAAGCGTTTTCCCGCAGAAGCAGAGTGGGACAGGAGGGCGTCCAGAGAGAGCTCAGAGCGGATATGGCTGTAGAGCATGATGGTTTTCGCGTTTTGAAAAACGGGAAGTACCGCGATTCTTTCGATGACTTCGAGCGATTTTTCTGTGAT
>CAMMZE010000161.1 GCA_946529195.1 uncultured Lachnospiraceae bacterium | reverse complement strand
ATGCCCGGATGGGGATTTCTTCGGACGCGGGTTCGATTCCCGCCTGGTCCACTAAAAAAGGAGAGCGAAAGCTCTCCTTTTTTTGTGCCAGCGGGAGTCGAACAAGGAGGGAGCAAGCGAAGCTTGCGGAAGCAAACGGTCCAGTGGACCATTTGCGCCGACGTGGCCTGAAAGGCGGCCGTGCCGCCGGCGGGATTCCCGCCTGGTCCACTAAAAAAGGAGAGCGAAAGCTCTCCTTTTTTTGTGCCAGCGGGAGTCGAACAAGGAGGGAGCAAGCGAAGGAAGATTATAATACCTTTGCTTATCAGGACCAGAATAACTGCAAGAGAATACATGATTATACACAGTCTCTTTCCAGGCAGTAACAGGGAAGAGGATCAGATCAATCTTTTAACCAAAAAAACTCCGCAAAAGCGAACAGACAGGCTTTTGCGGAGTTTTTATCTGATCAGATCGTATTTTACTATTTCTCGATTTTCAGCGGTGAATAGCCGTAGCCATTGACCAGAGCTTCGATGGGAATTCCCTGTTTGCACAGAGGACACTCCTGGGGCGAAGTGGAGTAATAGCCGGGCAGGTCTTTATCATCGAACAGGGTGTAAATCTGATAATCTCCGATCTCTGAGATAGTGGAGAAGATGGATGCCACGCCGGCCACGGTACCGCCGTAGTACTCAATGCATTCCGCCATGCGAAGAACCGTATCGCCGGTCGTGATGCTGGGCACAAGGATCAGCACCTTTTTCCCTTCTACACAGAGGCGGGTGTTGGCACGGAACATATACTGGCGGATCCTGTTTTCCTCCGGACGTACCACATACATGGTTTCATGCATATTGGCCGTATAGAAGTCACCTTTTTCCAATTCCTCCCCCAGAAATGCGCCGAGAACTTCTGTACCTTCCAGACAGCAGATGGTGTCCACCTCAACAACATGATAGAGCAGTTTCTGACGAAGCGCTCTTGCTGACTCCTTGGCTTCTCCGATACGGATCTTGATTCTGGTGATATCAATGAAATAATTAATATGAGAATTGCTGGTAGCGAAATGTCCTCTTGCAGCATTCAGCAGGATACTGCGGTCATTTCTGGAATAATACTTGATCAGTTTGTCTTTAATCTGAGCCATAGTGGATGCTCCTTCCGTACAATTATACTAATTTTAGTATACTACAAAATTTGCTCTTTTAATAGAAGAAAAATAGAGTATAATATTATGGAAAAAATAATAATGACTAAAAAAATGATGGAGGAATGAATGGAGATTATGACGAAGAAACCGGTTAAGATCGTAGAGACTGTCCTCCGCGACGCTCAGCAGTCTCTGATCGCGACCCGCATGCCGATCGAGCAGATGCTTCCTGTCATCGACACGATGGATCAGGTCGGCTACCATGCTGTTGAGGTATGGGGCGGGGCGACATTTGATTCCTGTCTGAGGTTTTTGCATGAGGATCCCTGGCAGAGGCTGCGGACTCTCAAAGACGGCTTCAAAAATACGAAGCTGCAGATGCTTTTCCGCGGACAGAACATTCTAGGCTACAAACCCTACGCGGACGATGTTGTTGAGTACTTCGTTCAGAAGTCAGTAGCTAATGGGATTGACATCATCCGTATTTTTGACTGTTTCAATGATGTCCGCAACTTGAAAACTTGCGTAGATGCTTCTAAAAAGGAAGGCGCGCATTGTCAGGTGGCCATGTCTTACACACTGGGAGAAGCCTATACACTGGAGTATTGGGTGAATCTGGCCAGAAAAATGGAAGATATGGGAGCAGATTCTCTCTGCATCAAGGATATGGCCGGGCTGCTTCTGCCCTATACGGCAACTGATCTGGTTAAGGCGCTGAAGGAGAATGTCAGCATTCCGATTGAGCTTCACACACATTATACTTCCGGTGTGGCGTCTATGACCTGCCTGAAGGCAGTGGAGGCCGGCGTTGATATCATCGACACAGCTATTTCACCTTTTGCCCTGGGCACTTCTCAGCCGGCCACGGAGGTTATGGTAGAGACTTTCAAAGGAACCCCTTATGACACAGGCCTGGATCAGGAGCCCCTGTCTAAGATCGCAGACCATTTCCGTACCTACAGAGAAGAATGCCTAAGGAGCGGTCTCATGAACCCCAAGAATCTGGGTGTTGATATCAAGGCTCTGCTTTATCAGGTGCCCGGCGGCATGCTGTCCAACCTGACCAGCCAGCTCAAGGAGCAGAATGCCGAAGACAGATTTTATGAGGTTATGCAGGAGGTGCCCCGCGTCCGCAAGGAGCTGGGTCAGCCGCCTCTGGTAACTCCTTCTTCCCAGATTGTAGGAACACAGGCAGTTATGAATGTCCTTATGGGAGAGCGCTATAAGGCAGTCACCAAAGAGACGAAGGATATTCTTCTTGGCAGATACGGTCAGACAGTCAATCCCTTTGACCCGGATCTCCAGAAAAAGGTGATTGGTGAGGAAGAGCCGATTACCTGCAGACCCGCAGACCTTCTGGATCCGCAGCTGCCGGAGATGGAGCGTAAAGTTGCTCCTTACAAGAAAACAGAAGAAGATGTACTGAGCTATGCCTTGTTCCCTCAGGTAGCGGAAGACTTCTTTAAATGGAGAGCGGAGCAGGAAAGGGCGAAGGAAGAGATCGATCCGGACGAGCTGACCGCGATTCTGATTGCTGCCGCTCTGACAGCGGCCTGCGATTGATGGCAGCCGGTCTGTGAAAGGAGCTACCTATTATGATAAGAAGAATACAGGCTGCAGTGATCTTGATGATCGCCGCGCTGCTTATGCTTTTTCAGCCGGCTGCGGCGTATGCGTCGGAAGAAGGCGGATATGAGCAGGAACAGCTGAAAGATACAGCTGCGGTCGTGATGGAAACGGTCATGGGCATCTGTTCCGATGAAAGCAGCTATCAGGAAATCATGGGATACAGAGATGCGCAGCTGGAGTTTATACTGACTTCAGGCAGCTATCCGGTCACGGCGGAAGATTTTAAAAAGCTTCTGACTTCCTGGAAAGCAGCCCAGGAAGAGTGCGGTGCCTATGCAGAGACAGAGGATTTAAGATCTGTCCTGGAGCATTTCACTCTTGAAAAAACAACGGATGGCGTAAATCTGCGGGGACTGATGACCTTTGCGGACAGAAATGCCGATATTACATTTTCATTTAACAGAGAGGGTACCCTGACTGCCCTGACAGCGGGCGGTAAGTATACGACCGGAGAAATCCTCAAAAAGGCCGGTCTCAATACCCTGATCGGCATGGGAACAGTATTTGTGGTACTGATTTTGATTTCCCTGCTGATATCAACATTTAAGTATATTCCGGCGGCAACAGAGAGATTTGCCAGGAAAAAGACAGAAGAAGCACCGGAAGAGGCCGCTGCCGGGTCTGTACCTGCAGTGTCTGCTGTACAGGTTCAAAATAAGGAACCACTCAAAATTCCGGATGGCGCAGTTGTAAACGTAAGAGTCAGAGAAAGCCAGGTTACTTATGTAACCGTCAGAGAAAGGAAGGCATAAGATAGAATGAGAACATTTCATATTACAGTGAATGGAAAAACATATGTAGTAGACGTTGATGAACAGGGCGTACCTGAGAGCCGCGGACAGGTTCCTGCGCAGGCTCCCGCACCGGCACCGGCCCCTGCTCCTGCCGCTCCTGCTGGTCAGGGAAGCACCCCCGTTAAGGCAGGCGTTGCAGGCAAGGTTTTTAAGATCGATGCCATTCCCGGCCAGAAGGTGAATGCAGGGGATACCATTATGATCCTGGAAGCTATGAAGATGGAAATCCCTGTAGGAGCACCTTCCGCAGGTACCATTGCAACCATCGATGTTCAGACAGGTGCTGATGTAACCGTAGGGCAGATCCTTGCCACAATGAACTAAAGGCAGGGGAGACTTT
>CAMMZE010000160.1 GCA_946529195.1 uncultured Lachnospiraceae bacterium | reverse complement strand
CGCTCCAGGCCGCTCTCACGGATCAGGTCACTGTTTTCCATCGCCTGCACAGACGCCAGAGACCGGAAATAATCCGGGAAACTCTGAAAAGCATCCGTCACCTTTGGCAGTTCCATAAACTCTTCCATCTCTTTTTCCGTATCGATGCCGTTTAACAGATCTGACAATTTACGGGTCGTTGATTCGTCCATTGCATCCTCCGAACTTTTTATGTAAAATGTTGTATATATGTGAGTTATTTGCAAGAGCATTTTCTGGCATTATAACACATCCCGAGAGGGAAAACACTATCAGCCTGAGGAATTTTCGGGAGACAGGGGCGGGGTATGACAGATTTAGAGAGAGTGGTAGAGGAAGCTCTGTATGAGCAGGTGCAGACTGTGAGCCGGGACAAGTCGATCGTGCGGGACGCTGCCAGCGGAAGGCTTTTTTATAAAAAGCGTCTGTCCGTTTACAACCCGGAGGTATTTGCCTATCTGAAAGATCATAAAAGCCGCTATGTGCCCGGAATCGAGGCTTACTGGCAGGACGGGGACAGCCTGATTGTGATCGAGGAGTTTATCCAGGGAAATACCCTGGAGGAGCTGCTGGAAAATCCTCCTGCCGGGGAAGAGATGTCCTTCAACGAGCGGATCCGGATTCTGACGGAGCTTTGCGACGGCCTGACCTTTCTCCACAGCGCCCTTCCGCCCATCATTCACCGTGACCTCAAGGCTTCCAATATCATGCTGACCCGGGACGGGGTGGTCAAGATCATAGACTACGACGCCGCAAAGATCTATGTCCGCGGACAGGAAAAGGACACCACCCTGATCGGCACCCAGGGGATTGCCGCCCCGGAGCAGTACGGCTTTGCCGCTTCCGATGCCCGGACCGACATCTATGCCCTCGGAAAACTGATCGAAAGGATGCTTCCGGATAATCGTGATGCGGCCCGGATTACAGCCAGGGCGACCAATATGGATCCGAAGCGGCGCTATGCTTCCGCAGCCCAGATGCGGCAGCAGATTCTGCGGATCCGGGAGAAGGCTTCCGGTTTTGATACCATTTTAGAGAAGGTTCCCGGTTACAACCCGCGCAGCAAGGTCCACCGGATTGCCAGCCGCCTGTTAGTCCTGTGCCTGCTGGCTGTACTGGCATTTTCCTCCTGCTATGCATATGAACATAAGATTGTTCTGCCGCGCAGGCAGGAGCAGGAGATTGCAGCCATGCTGCAGTCCATGTCCGAGGGAGGACAGAGCACAGAAACGATCGCCGCACAATCCAGGGAGTTTTTGCAGAAATGGCCCTACGATGCTCTGGACCAGGAGGAACAAAAGAGCTTCCGCATCGCTGCACGCAAGGTGATTGCCTATAATTGCCAGCTGACTGACTACCTGACGCCGGAGGGCAATTCAGAGTATCTGGCCGATCTCACGGAGCTTGGCCTGGATTTCAATACCGTGGAGAGCATTCGTAACGGCGGGAAACTGGACTATCTGACCGGCAAAAATCGCTATGTGGAAGCGCTGGAAATTTTGCCTTCTTTAGAAGGCCTGCCGGACGAAGAGGAGATGCAGGCAGATGTGCTGGACAAGTGTATGGCCTACACCGGAAGTCTGGAAAAGACCTATGATGAGGAACCCGCTGAAGCTTCCGCCAAAAAGATCCTGACTTTATATGAAGGAATGATGGAAGATGGGACCATGCAGGCAGTGTCTGCTTATGACGCCTTTTATGAAAAGGTGCTGGCAGAGGCAGAGCAGGAATTGAGCTCCGGCAATTATGAAGGTGCCGAAAAGCTTTTTGCAGTCCTGCAGGATCGGACGGTGCCGGAAAGCCTGGAAGGAGAGGACAGTATTGAGCGCCGGATTGTACGAACAAACTACCTGAGAGGGAAACATGCTTTAGAGGAAGGCGACTATGTGATGGGCCGCAAGTATTTCCGGGCAGCAGGAGACTATGAAGATGCCGCTGCAATGGACGATGAATGCGCCTATCAGCAGGCAGCCCTCTATTCGGCAAAGGATCAATATAAAAATGCGGCAGTCCTCTACGATGAGATCAGCAGCTATAAAGACGCCAGGGATCTCTCCCTCAAAGCCCGCTATGACTACTGCCTTTCCACACAGGAAAAGCCGAACGAAACAACCTATGACTATCTGAACACAATCAAGGCAGCCGGCTATCCCGGTACCGGACAGCTGGAGAATGAGATCAGCAAATGGCACGCCCAGATCGACACCGGCGTCCAATACAAGATCGGATCCGAGCAGGCAGCCTCCATCCGGGCGACCCTGTACGGAGGCCCCGAAGGCGCATCCACCCATGTCACCTTTGAAGTAACAGATACCGTAACCGGTAGTGTAAGTACCTGGACATCCGAGGAGACATGCAAAAGAGGCGAAAAGACATCAGCCAACTATTACATCAGCACCTTCGAATACAGCATCTTTGAAAGAGAATACACAGTCAGAGTCTACGCAGACGACGGCAGCCAGATCGGCAGCTGGGCCGGGCATTTCAAAGACGACTTTCTGAGAGACTAAGGCGGGGAGACAGGAGATAAGGGGACGGGGACAGGGGACGGGTTCTTATGTCTCCTTTTAAGTGGGCTGACAGCCCACCAAAAACGATAGCGTAAGCGATAAAATGCTCGCAGAGGAGTTTCTTCCTCTGGGGGCATTTTTTATGAATGAGCTAGGTATGAAGAATCCTCATTTCTCGATGAAGACGATAGTGGCGTTGATACATATACTGATTCCGCTGCTGGCAGGGGCTCTTGTTTATATATGCTGGGTTCCGACTGCTTACGTTTCACAGATTGCCTACAAGGTATCAGGACTGCATCCGCTGCCCGAAACAGAAAATGCGGATACCGGAAGCTTTATCACATGCTATCTGGGAGATTTTCTATGGGCCTATTCCCTTCTGTTTCTTGTGGCATTGATTACAGTTCACAGAAAAAGAGACCTCATCCCGGTACTGATCCTGTGCATTCTGTTTGAAACAGGAACAGAGTGTCTGCAATTAACGTCGCTGATGAGCGGTACCTTTGATTTTTATGACATAGTAATTGAAATTCTGGCAAATCTACTGGGCTGCATGATGATTTGCTTTTATGAAAGAGTATGGCAGCTCAGAAAGAAAACATCAGATTATAAAGAGAGGAGAACAGTATTATGAAAAAAACAGTTATTCTGGTGGTCGCAGTTCTGGTTTTCATGCTGGTGCTGGCAATGGCAAGCAGCAGCTGCGGCGGCTCATCTTCTCATTCATCCAGGACAGGAAGTGCAAATTCCTGCGCAATCTGCGGAAAGAGCCCGGCAAACAAGTGCACGTATGACGGGGTATATTATTGTACCAAGCATTACGCGGATGCCTGGAATTACTATAACAAGAAAGGAAATTAAAAAACGCGATAACGAACATGTGGGCTGGCTGCCCACCAAATACTATGCAGAAAATGAGAAAATGCCCATAGAGGGGACAAACCCTCCGTGGGCATTTTTCCTTTGAAATAAGACGGGATTATTTCCGGCAAGGTGCAAGCTTGCGGATGACCTGCTTATTTCGTGAGAATCCGAAAGGATTCCCGTGAAACGCGCTGTTTGGATCAGCATTACGTTTTGCGGATACAAGGCAAGCGGGATAAAGGAAAGGTTTTGTGCTTTTATTATGACTTCGCAGTGGTGCCATGAGGAAGAATGCCCACATTCTCCTGAATATGCTTTTTCAGGATCAGATTGATGTACTGGCTGAAATTGCGGTCATCCGCCTCCGCCAGCTCTCGGATCTGTCTGATCACATCCTCGTCTAAAGTAATGCTGACCTTACTCTTTAAAGGTTTTTGTGTATTCATGTCTCTATTATATGCAATGTGCAAAAAAGAATAAAAATATAGCATAAAGTAAGATAAAGTAGTATA
>CAMMZE010000159.1 GCA_946529195.1 uncultured Lachnospiraceae bacterium | reverse complement strand
GGCCGACACTGTCCTGAGCCGTTACATCATACTTGTCTGCATAATAGCCGGCCAGATATGCTGCAGAAAAACCGACTGCCTCCTGATAGTCAAACGGCTCAATCGATTCCATCAGATCATCCGGCATCTTCCTGGATCCGTCCGCAGGCAGATTGTCAAAGCTGATATCCCCGTGACGGTTTTCTTCATAGTAGGAAGTCTCGACATAATCATTGTCTTCATCATGCCACATATTGGAATTTGTGCACTCAAAATCAATATCGGCATCCGCCCTGGCATCAAAGAGCCAGAAGGGAACATAAATCCCCTTAATCTCATCAATATGGTGCCGATCCCTGAAAATCTTCGGCACCAGCTTCTTCCCCTGGATATTCTTCTCAAATGCCGCTACGGCATCCTCCTTATTTTTCTTAAAAGGAATGATCAGATCAGGCTTTAACGTCCCTGAAAGCTGTCCGGCCATCACCGTCTGATTTCCGCAATAAGGGCAGGTTGCCGCCGCCGTATTGGCATCCCCGATAATCTCCCCGCTGCAGGAAGGGCAGCGGTATACCTTCATACTTTCCTGCTCACCGGCTCCCCAGCCCGAGCCGGCATCCGTCGCCCACTCACCGGTAATAGTTGCCTCAGCAGGTTTCTCCTGCTCATCCGTATTCGCCTCCTGGCTCTGCAGCTGCGCATCCTTATCTTCAAAATCACTGATTTCATAACTGGAGTCGCAGAACGGGCAGACCATCTTCTGCGTCTTTGAATCAAATTCCAGCGGACCCCCGCACTTCGGACACTTATACTGTACATTAGCAGCCATAAACGTCACCCTCCCCTCCATAAAGGAAAAAAGCACACACCCGTCTACTTATTATATGACCGCCCGCAGGCAAGTCAGACCAATCCATATACGCTTTCATTATACAAAAAAACAACCACTCATTCAACTTTTTTTAACATATTTGTAACTATTTAAAACCCCGCCCTTCCCATCCTCTGACAATATATGATAAACTTAAAAACAGCATCATCCATTGCTTTAAGAACCAGCAGCCAGGGGAGGATTCACCGTGTCCGAAACACACAGACAAAGACATGAAATACAGAAATTCCGATCCGCCTCTGTATCCTCATCTGAGAGCAGATCCGGTCAGGACAGCTATGATCTGACAAAAGGCCCGATTCGTGGAAAAATGCTTCGATTTGCCCTGCCGGTCTGCATCGGACAGCTCCTGCAGCAGCTTTATAATATGGCAGATGCCTGGGTCATCGGCCGCTTTGCCGACAACGCAGCCTTTGCAGCTGTCAGCACCATGGGCATTGTCACCTTTCTGATCATCGGCTTCTGTGCAGGGATGTCCGTAGGCGGAAGTGTGATCATTTCCCGTTATTTCGGTGCCGGAGATGATGAAAATCTGTCCAGATCCATCCACACTAACTATCTGATGGCAGTCTTTGTCTCTGCAGCAGCAACAGCCGCCGGTGTCCTGCTTACGCCACACATTCTGGAATGGATCGGAACACCTGCCCAGGTCATGCCTTACGCCAGTGCCTATCTGACCATCTATTTCGGAGGCATCACCACCGTTGTCTTCTATAACACCGGAACAGCTGTCATGCGGGCTCTCGGAGACAGTCTTCATCCGCTTTACTACCTTGCTGCCTGTACATCCATCAATATCCTGCTGGACCTTCTGCTGGTAGCATGCCCTCTCTTTCGATGGGGAGTGAGCGGGGCTGCACTTGCCACCGTCATCTCTCAGGGCATCAGTGCCCTGCTGTGTATTCACAGTCAGCTGAGACAGACCGGCCCCCAAAAGCTGGACCCTCAGAAACTGCGCCTGCATCCCCCCATGATAAAGGAAGTCATTCGTCTGGGCCTTCCCTCCGGTCTGCAGAATGCCGCCCTTACTCTGGGCAACCTGACTGTACAGAAGAATATCAATTCTTTCGGTACCTATGCCATGGCCGGATTCGGCGCCTACGTCAAAATCGAATCTCTTGTATTTGTCCCTATCATGGCTATGTCCCAGACACTGCCTACCTTCATCAGTCAGAATCTGGGAGCGGGAAAGCCGGAAAGGGCAAAAGCCGGTGCTGTCTTTGGCACTGTCTCATGCATCATCAGCGCAGAAATATTCGGTCTTCTGGCTACCGCATTCTCACCGTTCCTTCTGCAGATCTTTATCCACGATCCGCAGTCCCTGGCATTTGGCATCCTGCACAGTCACATTGTTCCTCTGTTTTACTTCCTCCTTGCCTTTGCCCACTGCAGCACCGGTATCCTGCGCGGATGTGGGAAATCCTTTCTGCCCATGCTGAACATGTTCACCTTCTGGTGTGTCGGAAGAATTGCCTATGTCACGATCGCTGTCTCCCTGCGCCCGGTTTTCACAACTATCTCCTGGGCCTATCCGATTGCCTGGGGAGCCAGTGACCTCACCTTCCTATGGATGCTCTGGAGAGAAAACAGGAGATTGCAGATGTAGAGATTGTGTCATTGGTCTGTGAGGACTTGAAAGTGTACAGATCAGTTATAAATGGTTGACCAATTTTTGATAATCCTGTCTCTGCCTTCACTTTTTACTCTGGCATACCCATCATAAGTACTCTGTAAAGTACCCATGAAAAGTTTCTTGCCATCCTGCTCTGCCATATGGTATGATTACAGGAACGCGAATTTTGATGCTTGCATGGCAGATATTTCTGTCTGCCTTTTTATAAGAAGGAGACCACCATGAAATTCAGAAAAAACTCTATGGGATATCAGATCGCAGCTATCCTTTCCTCTGTCATTAATGAAATGGAAACGGATGAGATTGCCGATCTGATTGAACTGCCTCCGCAGAAAGAGATGGGAGATTTCGCATTTCCCTGCTTCAAACTGGCAAAGCTTTACCATAAGGCTCCGCCCTTGATCGCTCAGGATCTGCAGAACTCTATTCTTTCAGAAGACAAGGCTGATCTGCGAAAGGGACTGGATGAAGTGAAGGCAAACGGCCCTTATGTAAACTTTTTCGTCAATAGAGAAGTCTATATTTCACAGATCATGGAAGATTTCCATTCCCGGGAAAATTACGGGGGCGGATATGAAGAGAATAAAGGAAAGACGATCTGTATTGACTACTCTTCCCCGAATGTCGCCAAAAACTTTCATGTCGGACATCTCCGCACCACGATCATCGGCAATGCTCTTTACAAGATTCTGACCAAGCTCGGCTATCATGTCGTCAGAATTAACCATCTCGGTGACTGGGGCACACAGTTCGGTAAACTCATCGTCGCCTATAAGCGCTGGGGAAGCAAAGAAGCTGTTGAAGAACGCGGTATTCAGGAATTGATGGATATCTACGTAAAGTTTCATCAGGAAGCAGAGAATGAACCTTCTCTGGAAGACGAAGCACGGGCTGCCTTTGCCAGAATGGAACAGGGAGATGAAGAGTATCTGGCTATCTGGGAGTGGTTCCGTGAGATCAGCCTTAAGGAATTTCTGAGAGTCTATGACCTTCTGGATATGCAGTTTGATGCCTTTACAGGTGAAAGCTTCTATCGGAATATGTCCGGCGACGTCATCCGCAAGCTGACCGAAAAGGGTCTTCTTGTTGAAAGTGAAGGCGCACTTGTCGTCCGCCTGGATGACTATGACATGCCGCCCTGTATCGTAGCCAAGACTGATGGCAGCTCCATTTATGCCACCCGGGATCTGGCCGCTGTCCTCTACCGCAAGGAGACCTATGACTTTTGCAAATGTCTCTATGTAACCGGACTGGAACAGAAGCTCCACTTTGCACAGGTCTTTAAAGTCATTGAGCTGATGGGAAATGATTATGCTGACAGTCTGATCCATATTCCCTATGGCCTGGTCAGTATGAAGGAAGGCAAGATGTCTTCCAGAGCCGGAAATGTGATCTACGCTGAGGATA
>CAMMZE010000158.1 GCA_946529195.1 uncultured Lachnospiraceae bacterium | reverse complement strand
CTGCTTCTGCTTCCGGCGCCGCAGTTTCATAAACAGCCTCTGCCTGCAGGTCTTTATAGTTATCACTGGCAACGATCACACTGTAGGTTGTCCCGTCTACAGGATCTGAAACAGCGATCTTGCCGTCTGTTACAGGCACATTTTCAGCAATGACAACAGATGTCTCGCCTCTGTTTCGGGAGCTTTCCCTGCCGCCTGCGCCAGAGCATTTCGCACTGCCCCGATCAAACCATTTGAAGAATAGGTCGCACCGGAAACTGCATCTACATTTGTTGTCTGCCCGGAAATGATTCTGGATAAGACTGCCATCGCTGAAGATAAATACTCAGAAGTCTCTCCAGGAGCACTGAGCACACTGATGTCTGTAATTTTCCCGTCCTTAATGGTGACTGAAACAGTAATCGGTCCTCCAAAGCCCGTTGCCGTACCTGTATATGTACCATCCTGATATACAAGACCGGACTCGTCTACCTGGGAAAGCGTGCCTGCCGTCCCGATCCCTTCAGCCGTCGTTTTATTATCTTCCGGCAGTTCCTCAACATCCGGAAGCACGATCGCGGCTTTTTCCTTTTTTTCCGGCTGCGGCATATCCGGGAACTCATACTCATGCACTTCATAAACCGGTGCGCTATAGCCGGAAAGCGTCATCGCAAGCGTGACAGCAGCAAGGCAGGCCGGCAGAAGTAAGCGAAGATTGTTCAGTTCCCTGAAAAATTTCATCCATTTATCCATAGAAACCTCTTTTGGAAATGATAAATAATTTCATTAAGTTAGTATAGGCTAACGTACATATATGCGATTTTAGCATACGGCAATGTTTTTATGCAATATTAAAGAAAATAGATGAAAAAAAATGTCCAAAACGCTCAGTAACACTGACCATTTTGGACATTTTGTCATTCTCTGCTCGAAACGACTATTTCTCCCGAATCGTAACAGATGTGATTACAGGCTGATCTGCCGCTGCCACCGTGCCATTTCCATCCTGGACCGGAACTTCCTTGCAGATCTGATCCACCACATCCATTCCCTCGGTCACTTCTCCGAAGGCGGCATAATCACCGTCCAGATAGGTGGAGTCTGTCTGCACAATGAAAAACTGAGAGGAACCGCTGTTGGGATCCTGGGCTCTGGCCATGGAGACCACGCCGCGGACATGAGAAATCGGATTGTCATGACCGTTGGACTTGAACTCTCCCGTTATCGGTCTGCCTGATCCTCCGCTGCCATTCCCGTTGGGATCTCCGCCCTGAATCATAAAACCATCGATGATCCGGTGAAAAGTCAGGCCGTCATAGAAGCCCTCCTTTGCCAGGCTGACAAAGTTGGCTGCCGATACCGGTGCTGCATCCTGGCGGAGGGTAAATACGATCGTTCCGTAATTCTCCACTTCAATCACAGCCTCATATGTTGTATTCTCATCCAGAAGTTCTATTTCCTTCTCTGCCGATGCAGCTGTCTCTGCAGCAGGCTCCTTGGACTTGCAGGCAGAAGCCAGCATCAGTAAAAGGCCTAAAACCATAACAACGAATACTATTTTTCTTCTCTTCATTTTTTAGTCATCCTCTCTACATAGAAAGCGCGATCCCGATCACTGCCGAAGCAATGATATAGAAAATGGGATGCTTGTCGGTCTTTTTGAATACGATAAATAAAAGCACGCCGAAAATGATTGCAACCGGATTGAACAGGTCTTTGAACAGACCTGTCTCCTGAAAGAGATCCATCTGCAGGAAAGCCAGCTGGGCTACCCGCAGGCAGGCAACAGTGATCAGGGCAACCGAAGCCGCACGCAGACCGTACATGGCGTACTGTACATACTTGTTGGTCTTGAACTTGTCCAGGATATTGGAAACCAGGATAATGATGATAATAGATGGCAGGACCAGGCCTCCCACAGCAATCAGGCTGCCCGGAATCCCGGCTGTCGTAAAGCCTGTATAGGTAGCCATATTGACGCCCATAGGCCCCGGCGTCGACTCAGAAACAGCTACCAGGTTGGAGATGTCATTGATTGTGTACCAGCCTGTCTTAGCCTGGATCTCGTACAGGAAAGGCAGGGTCGCCAGACCGCCGCCTATCGCAAAAAGACCTGTTTTAAAAAACTCCCAGAAAAGCTGAAAATAGATCATACCCGCTGCCTCCTATGCCTGTGTTCCCTGTTTCTTGCATTCCATCAGCCGCTTGATCACGATGCCGGCAACGCCTGCCAGGATGACCCAGACAAAAGCAGAAACGCCGGTAAATAGTGACAGGAGCAGAACGGCCCCGAAAATTCCGTAGGTTGCCGCGTCAATCAGGGACTTTTTGGCCAGTTTCATGATGGCGCTCAGAACCAGTACGCAGACACAGACGCGTACGCCTGCCAGGGCATGCTGCACAATAGGATTTTCCGAAAAGCTGTTAATAAAGGCAGCGATGATGGTGATGATCACAATTGACGGTGCGACCATACCCGCTGTCGCTACGACAGCGCCGGGAATCCCATCCTTACGGTATCCGATAAAGGTCGCCGTATTGACCGCGATGATACCGGGCGTGCACTGACCGATGGCATAGTAATCCATCAGCTCCTCTTCGGTAGCCCAGTGTTTATTTTCAACCACTTCGCGCTGCAGGATGGGCAGCATCGCATAGCCGCCGCCGAAGGTAAACCCGCCGATCTTGGCAAACGTAATAAAAAGATCTGCAAACTCCTTCAGTTTAGACATAAGATCTTACTCCTTCTGACTCATTTTATGTATGCCATCATAACACACCTGCATTCATATGTTAAATATATAAAAAATATAACATTTATACGAATAAGTATGGTAATATGAAATCTGCAAAGCTAATCTTACAAACAAGCAGGAGGTCTTATCATGACTCTGAAGCAATTGGAATACTTTGTTGCTGTCATAAATGCAGGCAGCATTTCCGGCGCCGCCCAGCAGCTCCATATCTCCCAGCCCCCGCTCAGCATGCAGATCCGGTCTCTGGAAGAAGAGCTGGGCGTTTTGCTGCTTGAACGCAGTACCCGGGTTGTGCGGCCTACGGATGCCGGCCTCAGACTCTATGAAAAAGCACTGGACATTCTTGATATGGTCAAGGAAACTGAATCAACCCTGGGCGATTCTGAAAAGTCTGTCTCCGGGAAACTGATTCTGGGCACAATCTCTTCCTGCGGCAGCATTCTGCTCAGTTCCGCCATCGACCGTTTTACGCGTCTTTATCCGGATGTGGATTTTGAATTGATTGAGAGCAACACGCTTGTCCTGGTCGATAAATTAAAAAAACGCGAGATTGATCTCGCGTTTGCCCGTACACCGTTTGAGACAGAACAGCTCCATTGTTCTTATCTCACTCAGGAACCCATGTGCGCAGTTGGAAAAAAGGAATTCTTCTCCAGCGCTCTCCTGCAAAGCAAGTCCATACAACTGGTCGATCTGCAGAATCTCCCCCTCCTTATTTACCGCCGGTATGAAAATACCATCCGCGAGGCCTTCCGCGCAGATGGTATTCCAATCCATGTGAAATGTCTGTGTGATGACGCAAGAACCACTCTCATGTGGGCTGCCTCCGGGCTAGGGGTATGTCTGGTACCGCAATCCGCTTCCCGGCTTTTTTCCGGCAGCGGCATGACAGCGCTCCCCATCGACTGTGAAGCATTTTCATCCAGAGTCGCCATCGTCTACCGGGAAGGGCAGTACCTGTCTCCTGCCGCCCGGAAATTCCTGGAGATCTACTGCGGCTGACCTGCCGGGCTCTGGAGCATGCTGCTGATCCGGTCACAGATTTTTTTCGCTATCCAGGCAACTGCAATTGCAAGAATGAGAATCACAAAGTATTCCAGCAGTCTCTTTTCCGCGCCAAAAGGCGTCCAGGGGAGACAGGGGACGGTTCTCTGTCTCCCCCCTTTCCTCCATATCGTTCGACA
>CAMMZE010000157.1 GCA_946529195.1 uncultured Lachnospiraceae bacterium | reverse complement strand
CTGACGGCCTGCGGAGGATCGTCATCGACAGCGACCTCGAAGGCAGCTTCTGAGGCACCGGAAGCGGCGGAAGAAACTGCTGCAGCCGTCTCTGAGGCAGAAGAAGCCGTATCCGCAGCCGCGTCTGAGGCAGAGGAAGCTGCATCTGAAGCTGCGTCTGAGGCAGAGGAAGCCGTATCCGCAGCTGCGTCTGAGGCAGAGGAAGCCGTATCTGCAGCCGCATCTGAAGCAGAAGAGGCTGCGTCCGAGGTAGAAGCAGCAGCGGAAGAGGCTGCATCTGAAGCAGAAGAAGCTGTCTCCGAAGCGGAAGAAGCCGTATCAGAAGCTGTCTCCGAGGCATCTGAAGCCGCATCTGAGGCAGAAGAAGCAGCGTCATCTGCAGCATCTGAGGCAGAAGAAGCAGCGTCATCAGCTGCGTCTGAAGCAGAAGATACTGCTGACAGCGATGTCGCCTATATTCAGGACAAGGGAACCCTGATCGTCGGCATTACTGACTTTGCGCCGATGGATTACAAGGATGATGATGGCGAGTGGATCGGATTTGACGCGGACATGGCAAAGAAGGTCGCGGAAGATTTGGGCGTTGAGGTTGAGTTTGTCGAGATCGACTGGGACAACAAGATTCTTGAGCTGGAGAACAAGAGCATCGATGTTGTCTGGAACGGCATGACCCTGACGGATGAGGTCATGAATGCCATGGAGTGCACGAATGCTTACTGCAACAACGCGCAGGTAGTGGTTCTTCCCGCAGATAAGGCTGAAGACTATAAAGATGCGGAAAGCATGAAGGATCTGACCTTCGCGGTTGAAGCCGGCTCCGCCGGAGAGGCTGCCGCCAAAGACAGCGGTCTGGAGTATACAGCCCTTACAACCCAGGCAGATACCCTGATGGAAGTACAGGCCGGCACATCGAATGCCAGCATCATCGACCTGCTGATGGCAGGCGCGATGATCGGAGAAGGCACCAGCTATCCGGATCTGACCCATACCCTGGAGCTGACCGAGGAGAAGTATGGCGCCGGCTGCCGCAAGGGCTCTGATCTGGCTGCCTATATCAACGATGAGTTCAGCAAATTCTATGAGGACGGCACAATGATGGAGATCGCAGAGCAGTACGGCGTGCAGGAATCCATTATTGAGCAGTAACACACAGCGCGGCAGCCATTAAGTGCAGCTGAACAGGGTAATACCTGATTCTGAGGAAAGTAAAAAGCAGGCAGAGGGGCAGTTATGTTCTGGACAGTTACACTATCATTATTAGAAGGATTTCTGACAACTGTAAAGCTTTTTGGACTGACCCTTCTGCTGGCGCTGCCGCTGGGCCTGATCATCAGCTTTGGCTCGATGAGTTCATTTGCCCCGCTGCGCATGCCGGTGCGGTTTATAATCTGGATTATCCGCGGAACGCCGCTGCTTTTGCAGCTGCTGGTTATCTATTACGGCCCCGGCATCCTCTTCCACAAGACACTCTGGGGCTCCGGGGATGCCGGCCGTTTTACGGCGGCGCTGGTGGCTTTTGTAATCAATTATGCCTGTTATTTCTCCGAGATCTATCGGGGCGGCATCCAGTCCATCCCCATCGGACAGTATGAGGCAGGTCAGGTGCTCGGCCTGACAAAGGGGCAGATCTTTTTCCGTGTCATCCTGCTGCAGGTAGTGAAAAGAATCGTGCCGCCGATGTCAAATGAGATCATCACGCTGGTCAAGGATACTTCGCTGGCGCGGGTGATCGCAGTCTACGAGATCATCTGGAGCGGGCAGGCCTTTATCAAGAGCGCCGGCATTATCTGGCCGCTGTTCTACACAGGCGCCTTTTATCTGCTGTTCAGCGGCCTCCTGACGCTGCTGTTCCATTATATTGAGAAACGGCTTGACTATTTCCGCTGAGGACCTGCTGCTGGTTGGTGATGGTTGCCTGTGAGGGGTGTTAACGGCTATGGCATTGCTTGAAGTCAGAAATATCAGAAAAAGCTTCGGGAGTACAGAAGTCCTGCAGGACATCAGCTTTTCGCTGGAAAAAGGACAGGCTGTCTCCATCATCGGTTCATCCGGGAGCGGTAAGACCACGCTGCTCCGGTGCCTGAATTTCCTGGAACTGCCGGATTCAGGACAGATCTGCGTCGGAGAGGAAGTCCTCTTTGACGGCAGCAGCTCCTGGTCGATGTCTGAAAAAGAGATCCGCAGAAAACGCCTTCACTTCGGCTTGGTCTTCCAGTCGTTCAACCTTTTCCCGCAGTATACCGCGCTGGAAAATATCATGCTTGCGCCGCAGCTGACCCAGAAAGCGCAGGTAAATGCCGATATCGGGCAGATCAGACGGCAGGCGGAAGACCTGCTGGAGATGATGGGGCTGTCGAACCGCGCGGACAATTATCCGCACCAGCTGTCCGGAGGCCAGCAGCAGAGGGTGGCCATTGCCAGGGCACTTGCCCTGCAGCCGGATATCCTTTGCTTTGACGAGCCGACCTCGGCTTTAGACCCGGAGCTGACCGGCGAAGTCCTGAAGGTGATCCGCGATCTGGCTGAAAACCACACGACGATGATCATTGTTACGCATGAGATGGCCTTTGCCCGGGACGTGGCAGACCAGGTCATCTTCATGGATGGCGGCGTGATCGTAGAGCAGGGAGATGCGAAGACTGTCATCAACAGTCCGAGAGAAGAGCGGACCAGGCAGTTCCTGGCGGGATACAGCCAGAATACGGCTGCTCCCGGCTGAAGAGGTCCGGTCAGCGCGGGTTTTGTTTAAGGTTGCTTTTAAAGCATGAATGTCTTATAATCTATGGCGTGACCGCTCCGGCGGCCGCGCCATTTTATGATTACAACGCCAAAAGTATTGAACCCATGCAAGCCTGCTTGCAGATGGGTGACAGTAAAAGAAAGGATCCATCCATGGGACAGACAGACCGCTTCAGCAGCCCGTTGTCAGAGAGATACGCGAGCCGTGAGATGCAGTACATTTTTTCACAGGATATGAAGTTCAGGACCTGGCGCAGACTCTGGATCGCCCTGGCGGAGACAGAGAAGGAGCTCGGTCTTCCGATCACGCAGGAGCAGATCGATGAGCTGAAAGCCCACGTAACGGATATCAATTACGAGGTCGCGCGGGCCAGGGAAAAGGAAGTCCGCCACGACGTGATGTCCCATGTATACGCGTATGGCGTGCAGTGCCCGAAGGCAAAGGGCATCATCCACCTGGGCGCCACATCCTGCTATGTCGGTGATAATACCGATATCATCATTATGAATGAGGCGCTGAAGCTGATCCGGCGCAAGCTGGTCAACGTCATTGCGACTCTGGCAGATTTTGCTGAAAAAGAAAAGAACCAGCCGACCCTGGCATTTACGCATTTCCAGCCGGCGCAGCCGACAACGCTCGGCAAAAGGGCAACTCTGTGGATTCAGGAATTTGCCATGGACCTGCAGGACCTGGAGTATGTGCAGAGCACGCTGAAGCTGCTCGGATCGAAAGGAACGACCGGGACGCAGGCCAGTTTCCTGGAACTGTTCGAAGGAGACCAGGAGAAGGTAGACCAGATTGATCCGAAGATCGCCGAGAAGATGGGATTTTCCGCCTGTTATCCGGTCTCCGGCCAGACCTATTCCCGCAAAGTGGATACACGGGTGGTGAATATCCTGGCAGGAATCGCCGCGAGCGCCCACAAATTCTCCAATGACGTCCGGCTGCTGCAGCATTTGAAAGAAGTGGAGGAGCCCTTTGAAAAGAACCAGATCGGCTCATCTGCAATGGCCTATAAGAGAAACCCGATGCGGAGCGAGAGAATCGCTTCTCTGGCCCGCTATGTGATGATCGATGCGCTCAATCCGGCCATGACATCCGCCGAGCAGTGGTTTGAACGCACACTGGACGATTCCGCCAACACGAGCCTGTCGGTAGCAGAAGGCTCCCTTGCGGCGGACGGTATTCT
>CAMMZE010000156.1 GCA_946529195.1 uncultured Lachnospiraceae bacterium | reverse complement strand
GCTCCATCTGCTCGAACTCTCTGGTACGGAAGGTGAAGTTGCCGGGTGTGATCTCATTTCGGAAGGACTTACCGATCTGACCGATGCCGAAGGGAATCTTCTTTCTGGAAGTTCTCTGTACATTTTTGAAGTTTACAAAAATGCCCTGTGCTGTCTCCGGTCTCAGATAAACGGTATTCTTCGCGTCTTCCGTAACGCCCTGGAAGGTCTTGAACATCAGATTGAACTGGCGGATATCGGTAAAATTGTGTTTGCCGCAGGTCGGGCAGGGAATCTCATTGTCTTTGATGAACTGCATCATCTCTTCATTGGACCATCCGTCCACACTGCTCTCAAGTGTAATGCCCTTCTCTTCTGCGAAATCCTCGATCAGCTTGTCAGCACGGAATCTCTCATGGCACTCTCTGCAATCCATCAGAGGATCGGAGAAGCCGCCCAGATGGCCGGATGCAACCCATGTCTGCGGGTTCATCAGGATCGCGCAGTCTACGCCGACATTATAAGGATTCTCCTGGATAAACTTTTTCCACCATGCCTTTTTTACATTGTTTTTCAGTTCCACACCAAGATTGCCGTAATCCCAGGTATTGGCCAGTCCGCCGTAGATCTCGGATCCAGCGTAAACAAAGCCTCTGTTTTTGGCAAGTGCAACGATTTTATCCATTGTTTTTTCCATAATTTACTGCCTTTCTGTGTTACTTTTTATTTTTTCAGACTCAATCATCATTGTACCTTTTATACGGTCTGATTGCAACCATTTTTCATAAAACTTCCAGCATGTCCAGGGATTTGAACTGCCTGTCTATGATGAAGCCGCGCCACTTTCCGACCAGATCTTCCAGTTCTCTGATCGAGCTCTCGGGAATGGAGAAAGTAAAGAGCTTCTCCACAGGGCTGGTCACGATGTACTGTGCCGCATGAAGCGCTGTCTTCCCCACCGGGATGACTCCTTTTTTGTCTTTTCCATGCTCCGTGCAGAGCATGCCCCTGCTGCCGATGCTGAAATAAGAGAGATCCTCTTCTTTTTTGCAGACGCCGCAGGTAAAGAGGCGCGGGTATTCCCCCTGCAGGGTCATGATCTTGAGCTCATAAATGGCCCGGATCAGCCGCAGCGGGACAGCCTTCCGGCATACTGCCTTCACGGCCAGATACAATAGGGCCAGCATCTGCCGGTCATCGTCATTTTTCCGGCCGTAATAATCTGACATTTCCAGAAAATAGCTCCCGTAACAGAGGGCCTCCATATCTTCGCGCAGAGGCGTGAAATAGTCCGTCACCTTCGCGCTGACGAAAGTGTAGGAACTCTTTCCCTGATAAACCATGAACTCTCCGAAGACAAAAGGCTGGGCAGCTGCTGTCAGTCCGCTTCCTGCCTTTTTGGCGCCTCTGGCAAAGCCGCTGATCTTGCCGCGGTCTGTTGTCAGAAGCACGATCCGCCTGTCATATTCTCCGACAGATGTCGCGGAGAGTACCATCCCTGTTACTTTTTCCGGTCCGGCCATACCTTAAACTTCTTTCTTGTTATATCCGAAATTCTTGATCATCAGCTCACTGTCACGCCAGTCCTTGCGGACCTTGACCCAGAGCTTTAAGTTGACCTTGCACTCAAGAAGGGCCTCGATCTCCGGTCTTGCCTCGGAACCGATCTTCTTGAGCATAGCTCCTTTTTTACCGATTACGATACCCTTGTGAGAATCGCGCTCGCAGACGATAGAAGCGTCGATATCAACGATCTTGCCGCCCGGACGCTCCTTCATCTGATCAATGACAACAGCGAGTCCGTGAGGCACCTCTTCATTGAGGCTTCTGAGGGCCTTTTCCCGGATCAGCTCGGCCGCGATCTGGCGGATCGGCTGATCGGTCACGGTATCTTCATCATAAAACTGAGGCCCGTAAGGCAGGTATTTGAAAATCGTCCGGATCAGCTCGTCCTGTCCTTTTCCCTTGAGGGCGGAGCAGGGAATGATCTCTGCGAAATCACAAACCTTCTGATAGGCCAGAATGCTCTGTGCCACTTCCTCTGCTCCAACGGTGTCAATCTTATTGATGACCAGAATGATCGGTGTCTTTGTCTTCTGAAGCTGCTCAGCGATATGTCTCTCTCCTGCGCCGATAAAGGTGGTCGGCTCTACCAGCCACAAAACCACGTCTACTTCGGAAAGTGTCCGCTCCGCAACGGTCACCATATATTCGCCCAACTTGTTTTTGGCCTTGTGAATACCAGGTGTATCTACAAAAACAATCTGTCCTTCCTCACAGGTATAGACGGTCTGGATCCGGTTGCGTGTTGTCTGCGGTTTCCGGGATGTGATGGCAATCTTCTGCCCGACCAGATGGTTCATCAGGGTAGACTTGCCGACATTGGGTCTGCCGATCAGGGTCACAAAACCAGATTTAAAATTGCTGTTTTCTTCCATAGAAGTCATTTTCTCCTCTAAATTCCTCATTTACACAAGCAGAGGGCGGACAGAGTCAAAGCGTTCTTTTTCTTCCATAATCCTGCTCTCACTGCCGATCACACAGATATTGCCCTGGGCACACACTGCTCTGACCATGGCTGCCATGCTGCGCAAGGTCTCATTATCCGTCATTCTCATCTGGTCGCGTGTCTTTTGCATATCCTCATAGGTCCTGCCGTACAGCCATGCGCCCAGTGAACGGGCTCCCTTGCCGCCGGCCGTCAGAGGCTGATCTGCCGCTCCGAAAGCTCCGATGATGTACTGGGTCAGCTCCCGCTCATCCAGATTGATATTTTCCAGATAGTCTGCTACAGCCTCATAGGTCTTAAAGGTTGCAGCCAGATTGGGATCTCTGTAGGAGGTAAAATAGGCGTCGCCGGAGGTCTGGAATCCGCACATAACGCCGTAAGCGCCGCCCTTAACGCGGACCTCATTCCAGAGAAAATCTGTCAGCAGAATATTGCGCAGGACAGACATGGCGCCGTGAAACTCTATGCCGGCCTTTTTAAAGTTGCCTGCGCAGGCATTGTACTGAACCATGCCGGGCGTGGTAAAGGCCTCTCTCCTTGCAGGGCAAAAACCAACGTCTTTGCGGCTTCTTTCCTCTTCTGTCATGGGATCTGTAAAGAGGCCGTCAGCCAGAGATGCAAATGCCTGCTCTGCCCCGGTCAGTTCCTGACTGCTGCAGGTGAAATCTGCCAGCATATATTCCTTGCGGAAAATCCTGCAGGACAGGCTCTTCAGCGCCTGGATCAGCTGATCTTTTTTGCTGTCATAATTCTTAAGCAGGTCTGCTGTAAAGCGGTAGAACTCAATGCCGTCTGTCAGCTCCTTGTACCAGGCAGGCTGACTGAAGCAGGCTGTCGCCCTGTTCATGGATGCCGCATGTCCGGCAGACATCAGGGTCATCTCGCTGCGGGATTTGAGCTGGCTCAATATATCACGCAGTCTCTTCTCATCCGTAAAGCTGGTTCCGGTCAGGATCTCTTTCATCAGGCCGCACAGTTTGTCAAGATTCAAGGAAAGTGCCTTGCCGGACAGGACAAAGCTTGCCCTGTAATCCCCGCTATTTCCATACATACCGGATGATGTCGCCGCTGTGATGCCGCCAGTAAAGAGATTGATCTCCTCCGTGATCTCCCGGTAACTTAAAGTATCCGTATCCATCTCTCCCAAGACCTCTGCCAGAATGCCCAGATACGGAGCTTCTTCTGCCGGGATGTGATGGGTGTCAAATAAAAGGTTCACATAGATGATATGACTGGTGTCGATATCATGATGCAGGACATGCATGCCCTGATAGTCGGATTCCGCATTGAAAAGAGGCTCTGATTCTTTCTTGATATCTTCGATGGACAGCATGGGAATGCTTGCCAGCGCCTGGGGGTCATCCGGCTGGCTCTGATACTCTTTCAGAGCTTTGCAGTCATCAATCACGCCGCGAATCTCTTCTGCCGTCATGCCTGCTTTGATCTCCGCCAGCTTCTTC
>CAMMZE010000155.1 GCA_946529195.1 uncultured Lachnospiraceae bacterium | reverse complement strand
CTGATGACGCCCATACAGTCGTTCGCTTTGCGACCAGCTGGGCCACCAGAGAAGAGGATGTTCAGGCACTTCTGAAAATGCTGTAAAAATATTTTCTTTTTTGTGTTGACATTTGAATCAAATTACTGTATGATACTACTTGTCGGTTGACGACAATGGAATCTTAGCTCAGCTGGGAGAGCATCTGCCTTACAAGCAGAGGGTCACAGGTTCGAGCCCTGTAGGTTCCATTATGGCGAGGTAGCTCAGTTGGCTAGAGCACACGGTTCATACCCGTGGTGTCGAGGGTTCGAATCCCTCCCTCGCTACTTTTTTTATGCCCGGAGACAAAACTCCGGGTTTTTTGTTTCTTTGATTTGGATTATTTCGAATGACATTTATGCGATGAGCGAAGCAGCACGGGAACTGCCAGTGCAGATCCCGTTGCTGCGAGCGTTTGCGATAAACAGGGAATTATGAGACAAAACAGGTGTTTTTATTCGTTGAAAAAACCGCCTTCCTGTGTTACAATATAGTATCAATGAAATTGTATGGTTTTGGCGTCTTTTAGGAGGGACTTTCTTTGTTTAACCATCGTTTTTCGCATTATCTGGTATGCGGTCTTTCTGCCTCTCTGATCATGCCGGGCCTGACTGCTGCGGCTGCGGAGACGGATGCTTCTGCACAGGATACAGAGCTTTTATCAGCGTCTGAGATCATGACGGAGACGCAGGCTCCGACAGAGACGGAAAGATATACAGAGACTGAGATTTACACAGAGACGGAGACCGAGTCTGAGACCTATACGGAGACGGAGACTCTTACAGAAACACAGGCAACCGAGTCGGAGTCTCTGGATATTTCAGATACAGATATGACTGAGTCTGAGAGCAGGGAGACAGAGCCGGCTCCGACAGAGACAGAAAAGAAAAGCACAGAGAAAAAGGAATCAGAGACAGAGACCAAAGACACCGAGGGAACGGATGAAGATAACGGCAAAGAGGATACCGTGATCGAGCAGGGAACGGTCGATTTTGTCAGATCGACGACCAAGGTGCCTGTAGAGGGTATCCCGGGGGCACTGACCCAGGAGATGATCTCTGCGGTTCTTTATTGTCAGGATGAGACAGGATTCCCGGCTTCTCTGGCACTGGCTCAGCTGATCGGGGAGTCGGTTTCGTCGGGTGATACCGGATCTTTGACGGGACAGGCATACCGGACCCATGATCTCTTTGGACTTTCTGATACTTACAATACGGATTCCGAGTCTGTATTTGCTTTCTTTGATTATCTGGAAAGCCATGACAGGGATCTTCTGGAAATAGAGGATGATCTGGACCTTCAGGTCAGCCGTTTTGCCCAGAGATGGACATCGGACAGCGGTTACGGTCAGAGGCTGATCGATATCATTGACCGCTATCAGCTTTACCGGCTGGATCAGATCACGCTGGAAGACTTTGAGGACCTTCTGCCCACTTATGTCAATCCCTGTCCGGGGACTGTGATTTCCAGTACCTTTGGCTACAGAGAGCTCTTTCACAGCATGCATGAGGGCATTGACCTGGCAACGGGCGGCCGCCATATCGCGACTTACGCAGCCAGGGGCGGCGTGGTCATTGCTGCAGGTGATTACGGGCTTGCGGGCAACATGATCTCCATCCGCCATTCGGACGGCACGGTGACAGATTATATGCATCATTATAAGATGTTTGTCAGCGTGGGTGATTATGTTTTCAAGGGACAGCAGATCGGACTGGCCGGATCGACCGGCAGGTCAACTGGCATCCATCTTCATTTCCAGGTCAATATCGGAGGAGTTGCGGTCAATCCGGCTCCTTATCTGAAGGATGATTCTTCCGGAAAAGTGATTCCTCTGGGAGAAGGACGTCATAAGAAAAAGAGGATCTATACCCTGTCCATGGAAGTGATCGGACGCGTCATGAACGGGGGTACACCTTCCAAGCATGAGCAGACAGTTCCGAAAGTGACAAAGAGCAATCTGCCTCACGAGTCCGGCAAAGATGTCCAGTCGGCACGGCAGGAGACAGAACAGACGGATTCGGAGCAGAAGATTGCATTGTCTGAGGCTGTTCTGGGAAGTCTGATGAACAGCGGCATTCCACCCAAGCATGAAATGGCGGTTTCACACCTTTCCAGGTATGGGTTTACAGGAACTGCCTACACAGATCTTACAAGTTTACATGATGAATAAAATGGCTGTCTGCTGACAGCCATTTGCCTTAACTTTTGAAAGGATAAGAGAAATGAGAATCGGTACGGGATATGATGTACACCGCCTGACGGAGAACAGAAAACTGATCATTGGCGGCGTGGAGATCCCTTTTGAAAAAGGACTTCTGGGCCATTCCGATGCAGATGTCCTGGTTCACGCGATCATGGACGCCCTTCTGGGGGCGGCCTGCATGGGAGATATCGGGCAGCACTTTCCCGATACTGACCCGGCCTACAGCGGAGCGGACAGCATCGTGCTTCTGCAGCATGTCAGAAAGCTTCTGGACGAGGCCGGCTACCGGGTCGGCAATATTGACGCGGTGATCATTGCCCAGAGGCCCAAGATGGCACCGCACATTCCTCAGATGAGGGAAAATATCGCACGGGCTCTGCAAATCGATGTTTCTGATATTAATATCAAGGCGACAACAGAAGAGCACCTTGGATTTACAGGAGAAGGTCTTGGTATTTCCTCGCAGGCGGTATGCCTGCTTCAGGAGGTATGATCATTCATGGACAAATATGAACTCCGGGAATTGCACAAAGAGGATTTTGAACTCATCCTTCCTCTGTTTAAGCAGCGCTATACAGGAGCAGTAGAGAGCATTCTGACCAGTTATTACATGTGGAAGAACTTTTATAAGACCAGATATCTGCTTTTTGACGATGCTCTGATCTGGCTGCTGGAAGTTGATGGCGAAATCGGCACCCAGGCACCTGTCTGCTGTAAAGAGAAGCTGAAGCATTATTTCCTGCAGGCACAGGAGTATTTCAATGATGTTCTGGGACGCAAGATGACTCTGTATCTGTGTGACGCGGATGCGGTCAGACTGCTGGATCTGGATCCTGACAAGTATGAGATTATTCCGGACAGAAGATATTTTGATTATATCTATGACGCGCAGAAGATCATGACTTACAGCGGCAAGGCCTATCATAAAAAGAAGAACCATGTCAATGCTTTCCTCAAAGAATACGGGGACAGGTATGAATACCGGAGCATGCACTGTGTTTCGCACTATTATGAGATCATGGAGTTCCTTTACAAGTGGGAAGAACTGCGCGGAATCGAGGATGAGTACGACCGCGTCAATGCCGAGCTTCGGGGGATCGATTACCTGATCAGCAACTGCAATTATATCAATTTCCGGATGGGCGGCATATACATTGATGATAAGCTGGAGGCCTTTACCCTGGGGGTATATGCCAAGGGGGAGAAGATGGCCTATATCCATGTGGAGAAGGCCAATCCCAATATCCGCGGCCTCTATCCCTTTATTTTCCAGCAGTTCCTCCTGCATGAGTGTCCAGATGCTCTCTATGTGAACCGGGAAGATGATATGGGCCTGGAAGGGCTTCGAAAGTCCAAGATGTCCTACAATCCAATCCGTCTGGTGGAAAAGTATGAGATCAGACAGTTATAAGGAGAGGCGGGTACGCCTTGCAGGAGCGGAAGACAGGCTTCAGCTGGAGGATTTGTGGAAGCGGTGTTTCGGGGATACAGATCTTTTTACCAGCTACTATTTTGACTGGTATTTCCCGCACAACCGGGTTCTGGTCTGCGAAGAGGATGGAAGGATCCTGGGACAGCTTCACGAAAATGAGTACGATTTCAGCTTGTACGGGCAGCAGGCCAGGCTTCCCTATATAGTCGGCGTCAGCACGGATGCCGAAGTCCGAGGCCGGGGGATCATGCGCAGCCTCCTGACCAGGAGCCTCAAAGATGCGGCGGAGAGAGAACTGCCTTTTGTCTA
>CAMMZE010000154.1 GCA_946529195.1 uncultured Lachnospiraceae bacterium | reverse complement strand
ACAGATCCTGCTCTGATCAGTTTTTCCTTGCTGCCCTTGGCAGAATCGATACGAACAAGCAGCCAATCATCATCCGCATCAAGAATCGTATTGGTTCCGTGTTTTGAGTTGCCATACATTGCGATATCCACGTCTCCATAATCTTCTTTCAGATCCAGGATCACCTGTTTTCCGATATATCCTTCAACCGCGTTGCGCAAAGCTCTCCGCTCTTCAAATAATGATGTTCCTGCGATACCGGCCAGTTCCTCTTCCAACACTTTTACCTTTTTTTCAAGGGAGGAAAGCTGGACAAACGCAACTAAACCAAATATTCCAAACACGAGGCCTATGTATTCCATCAGCTTTTCTCCTTTATGATTTCCATAGAAAGTACAGAGGACAAAGGTATGAGTTTCTCAATGCTTCCCTTTTTCGTGTCGGCTGTGACTCTCATCCAGTTTCCTTCAAAATCCATTACGCGGCAAGGCGTATTGAACAGATCAATGTCTGCTTCATCATCAAAGAATGCAAGCTTTACCATTTTCCCTTTTGTCGCTTGCAGGAGTTTGCCAATACCTTTTGTCGGCGGCGCACTGTCTTCGACTGCCTCGTCTTTCAGAAGATAATCACAAGTTACCCCGAGGATTTCAGCTATCACCCCGATTTTGTCAATGTCGGGCATTGCTGTGCCTGCTTCCCAGCGGCTGACCGTCTGCCGGGTAACATGCATTTTATCTGCGAACTCTATCTGGGTCATCCCCTGGCTCTTCCTTTTTTCAGCAATCTTGCTCCCAAGTTTGTTCATAGACTCATCTCCCCTATCTGTTTTGGTATCTCTATGATAGCCCCTGCCTTGACGCAAAACAAGAAAACAGCGCGTGCAAAGTGTAACATGACAGTTTACATTCCTAGTCAAATCCTGATTATCTAATGTCTTTTATATATTTTAATATCTTTTTTGCGAATCTACTATACTTTCATACGATTTTCAGGAACAAACTGCCTCACAGGTCTGATCCAGGCACTTTTTTCTATCTGTAAAAACATAATCGAAAGCAAAAGCATATAATATGGTATAATTTTCCTGTAGAAGAAATTGCTGTGGCTTTGCTTACGCAGTAACCACTTTCTGCAACACGGAATGATAATAGAAAAGAGGACATTATGGATAAACTCATCCTTGTAGACATGAATGATCATGAAATTGGCACTGCTTCAAAAACAGAAGTACACCAGAAGGGCCTTCTGCACCGGGCCTTCTCCGTCTTTCTCTTTGACGGCAATACCCTTCTCCTGCAGAGAAGGGCTTTGGATAAATATCACTGCGGCGGTCTCTGGACCAACACCTGCTGCTCCCACCCCCGTCCCGGAGAGACGGTAAAAGGAGCTGCTGTGCGCAGGCTCCAAGAAGAACTCGGCATCGATCTGCCGGAAGACGCTCTGCGCGAAGTGCACGATTTTGTATACAGAGCCCCTTTCACAAACGGTGTGACCGAGTTTGAATACGATCATGTCCTGGTCGGTGAATATGCCGGTGATTACCGCTGCAATCCGGACGAGGTAGATTCCGCAAAGCGGATCGATCTGGAAGAACTCAAAGAATCCATCCGGACACAACCCGAAAAATATACGCCCTGGTTTATCACTTCACTCAAAGAAGCCATCAAGGGGCGGCAGGCATAATGAAAAAGGCTTCAGAACCACTTTCCGGTCCTGAAGCCTTTTTTCATTCTAATCTAATCCTATATTCTATTCCACAGTCACCTGCTCGATGCTGCTGTTTAACTCTCTTCCCATGAAGAGTCTGGCCACATCTTCTACGCCTGCTGCGTCATCGCTGACGAAGAAGCGGTGCTGGCCGCCTTCGTTGTCGCTGAGCATGTCATCCTTTTCCAGGCTCTTTCGCAGGGTATCTGCCGCCGCCTCGGAAGAACTGATCAGCTGCAGGTCGGGATAACATTCACGGATGATATCCATGAGCAGCGGATAGTGGGTGCATCCCAGAATCAGGGTGTCGATTCCATCCTGAACCAGAGGCTCCAGATACTCCCGGATCACCATCTGAGTCACAGGATCACCCGGCTGAAAACGTCCGTTTTCCACCAGAGGAACCAGGAGGGGGCAGGCCTTGCTCAGGACCACTGCCTCCGGAGCGATTGCTGCAATGGCACGGTCATATGCCTTGCTGGCCACCGTGGCCTTGGTCGCAATCACACCGATTCTGCCGTTTTTACTCTTCTCTGCAGCCATGCGGGATGCAGGAGCTACCACACCGAAAACCGGCAGCTGGGGATAAGCTTCTTCCACAGCCTCTCTTGCTACGGAGTCCGCTGTATTGCAGGCGATCACCACAGCCTTGATCTCGAAGCGGCTCAGAAACTTTACATCGCTGAGCACATACTGGGTGATCTGCCGCTTAGAACGGGAGCCGTAAGGCACATGGGCCGTATCCCCGAAATAAACGATATTTTCATTCGGCAGGTTTTCCATAATCTCCTTGGCGACGGTCAGGCCGCCAATTCCGGAATCAAACACGCCGATATAACTATTTTTGTCCATATTTACCTTCTGTCTTTAATATCATTTTCCAGCTCACTTAGCCGGAGCCTGGGTATTACTCTTCCAGCGCATTTACAATACGCTTGAAATGCTCTCCGCGCTCTTCAAAGCAGCTGTACTGGTCGTAAGAGCTGGTTGTCGGAGAAAGCAGAATCGTATCGCCCGGAAGTGCAATCTCATTGGCAGCGGCTACCGCCTCATCCAGTGTTTCTACCACAATTCCGTCATCTCCCACTGTCTCACGCACCAGTCTGGGGCCGCAGGCGCCGAAACCGATTACCTTCTTGACGCATCCCAGATGAGCCTTGACATCATCCATGGCAAGCCCTTTTTCAAAACCGCCGATCAGCAGGATCACATTGTGATCAAATGCCTTAAGGGCAGTGACCGTCGCATCGGTATTGGTTCCCTTACTGTCATTATAATATTTCACATGGTCAATCTCGCGGACAAACTCAATTCTGTGCTCCACGCCCTTGAAAGCAGAAACCGCATCGCGGATGGTCTCATTGGCCACTCCAAAATACTTGCAAAGAGAGATCGCAGCCATGACATTCTGCAGATTGTGCTTGCCGGGGATATGCACGGCATCCAGAGGCAGTACAGGCTCACCGCCCACCCACATCATGCCGTCTTTGATAAAGTTATCGGTATCCTCGCGGTCCAGACTGAATGTCTGCACCGGACAGGGAACCGGAACCTTTTCCAGATACTCTGCCAGAACCTCATCATCCGCATTCACGATAAAAAGATCGCTCTCTGTCATGTTGCGGTAGACTTCTGTCTTGGACATGTAATAATTCTCCAGAGTACCGGCAAAATCGATATGATCCGGTGTCAGATTGAGAATAACAGCCGTCTCGGCACGGAATTTGTCGATATTAACAAGCTGCTTATTGGAAATCTCCAGGGCAATATAATGGCCGGACTCCTCCAGAAGGTTCTCCTCCAGAGCAATCTCACACAGAGGCGTGCCAATATTGCCGCAGACATGCGTCTTGTCCGGAAAGGCCCTCTTCAAGATTTCATAGACCAGAGTGGTCGTGGTGGTCTTTCCATTGGTGCCGGTAATCGCCGCAAAATGCTGGGGCTGACAGACCTGAAAAGCCAGCTCGATCTCTGTAATGACAGGAATTCCCTGCTCTTCCAGTTTTAAGATAAAAGGTGCACGGTAAGGAACGCCGGGATTTTTCACGCAAAGATCGTAGCCCCTCTCAAAAACAGCCATACTCTGATCGCAAACCTCCACTCCCAGCTCCTCCAGAACCGGAAGCTCCGTGATCTGCTCTCTGGCCTTTGACTCAGAAACAGTAACCTGCGCGCCAAGCTTGCAAAGAAGCCGGACAGCCGCCATGCCGCTGCGGGCCAGACCCACAACCAGCACATGCTTTCCATTTAGATCCATGATACTATCATACTCCTCATA
>CAMMZE010000153.1 GCA_946529195.1 uncultured Lachnospiraceae bacterium | reverse complement strand
GAGGACCTGCCATGAAAGGAACGATTCGCTCTTTTGCTGCCCTGCTGCTTCTTTTGACCATGCTCCTGTGCGGATGCGGACAGAAGAGTTCGGCACCGGGAGCCTTGGAAAGCACAGAAACAGCCTCCGCGGATGTACAGGAAGTCCGCGATGCCTTTGACCAGTTCACAGATGACCTCTTTGCCGAGATCATTTCCACGGACGCCCTGACTCTGCATTACGAGCTCGCCGATCCCTCCCGCTATAACATCGAGCTGGAAAGCATCGACCTGGGCCTGATTCCGGATGTCTATGACCCGTCTGCCGTGGAAACTGAAAAGGAGGAATATGCCCGTCTGCAGGAATTTTCTTATGATTCTCTGACCAGGCAGCAGCAGGTGACCTATGATCTGCTGGATGAATACTACAAATCCTCTGAGACCATCGATGCGGAGAAATATTTCTATTTCCAGGAACCCCTGACCGTGCCTTCCGGCCAGCATTCCCTCCTGCCCGTCCTCCTGGCGGAGTATGCCTTCTATGACAAGGAAGATGTGGAGACCTATATCACCCTGCTGGAGGACTTTCCTTCCTATTTCAGCCAGATCCTTGCCTACGAGCAGGCCAAGGCAAAGGCCGGACTTTTCATGTCTGACCATTTGGCGGATTCTGTGATCGAAGCCTGTCAGACCTTTATCGAAACGCCGGAAAGCAACGCTTTAATTGAAATATTCCCGGAAAAGCTGCAGGAGCTTCCGGATCTGACCGAGGCAGAGATCAAAGACTTTACCGACCGCAATCAGAAGGCCGTTCTGGAGGCCGTTGTCCCTGCCTACGAGGATCTCATTGAGGGACTGACCGCTCTCAAAGGAAGCGGAACCAATGATCTGGGCCTTTGCCATTTTGAAAACGGAAAAGAATACTATTCCCTGCTTGCAGCCCAGGAGAGCGGAACCGGCCTCTCCCCGGAAGAGCTGATCGAGATGATCGATACCCGGATCGACGAAGATATGGATTACATCTCCCAGGTCATCCAGAAAGATCCCAAGGTCTATTATGAATGGATGGGCGATCTGTCTGTGGGCACCGATGACCCCAAGGAAATGATCTCCATTCTGCAAAAAGCGATCAAGAAGGATTTTCCTGCTGCCTACACCGAAGACTATCAGCTGAAATACGTGCCGGAATCCCTGGAAGAGAGCATGAATCCGGCCTTTTACCTGCAGCCGCCAGTGGATCTGCCCGACCGCAATGTGATCTATCTCAACAATGCTCAGATTGGCGACAACAATCTGTATCTCTTTAACACCCTGGCCCATGAAGGTTTCCCGGGCCACCTCTACCAGATCACCTACTACTCCTCCACTGACGCCCCTGACCTGCGCAAGGTCATGAGCTATACGGCCTACACGGAGGGCTGGGCTTCCTACGTGGAACACATGGCAAATAAATGGACCGGCGTCAGCGAAAAACTGGCACAGGTCCTGGAACGCAATGATGAAATCACCCTCTGCCTCTACGCCCGCATCGATCTGGGCGTCCACTACGAGGGCTGGGATAAAAATGATATCATGACCTATCTGTCTGACTATGGCATCGGGGACGCCGATACAGCCCAGGAGATCCTGGACTACATCGTCGGCGATCCGGGCTCTTATCTGCCCTACGCCATCGGCTCTCTGGAGTTCTCCGGCCTGGCCCGGGAAGCCGCGGACTTTGCAGGAGACAGCTTCTCCCTCAAAGACTTCCACCAGTACATCCTGGACATCGGCCCCTGCTCCTTCACCGTGCTCCGCCAGCACATGGCAAAAGACGGCCTGCTGCCCATCAGCAATGAAAAGGCAGCACTTGCAAAATAACTAAGAGCCAGGGGACCAAAAAACCAGCCATGATGATGGCTGGTTTTTTGCTTTTGCAGGGCAGTGGCTTCTTGCAAGCGGGTTATGGCCACTGCCCGCAGAACTGATTCCTAACCTGCAAGGCAGTGCACTCTCGTCTACTCCTTTTCAAGCAGTGATTTTTAAAATGTCTTCTCTTTGCACTGCTTCACTCCCTCATCTGGGACTTTTCAGGCAGTGGTTTTCACTTGTCCTTCTCTCCGCACTGCTTCAACTCCATTATTTGCTGTGAGTTTGTTTATGGCTCAGGGAGACTTAAGAACCGGCCCCTGTCTCCCTGTCTCCTACTTAGGCAGACGTATTGTTATCGCATATTCCGGCAGGATCCTGGTCTGCATGGATCCTCCTTCCTTTTCCACCAGCGTGCGGAGGGATAAGAGGCCGCCGGATTCCCGGATTGCTTCTTTTGGCTGCAGTCCGTTGTTTTGCAGGACGCAGACCCATTCGGTATCTGTCCTGCTGATGACTACCTTCAGCTGGTCACCGTCTGCATGCTTGACGGTATTGGATGCGCACTCGCTGACTGCGGCGGCCAGGATCTTCCGGTCCGGATCTTCCTGCGGAATCATGCCGGTCAGCTCTACGTCCACACCTATGGCCTCCGCCAGTTCCAGCGCGTCAGCCAGCGGATCCCGGGCTGTATCATCCTCTTCATATTCGCGCAGCAGGTAGGTGTTCGTGTTCCGGAGCGCCTGCAAAAGCTTTTCCTCCTCGAAGGATGCAGGATCCTGCAGATAATGCCTGGTCTCCAGAAGCACGTTTCCCACCTCGTTGTGGACTGCCATCCGGGCAGTCAGAAGCTCCTGCGACATGATAATGCGGCCCGCCTGTTTATTGTAGATGGAAAGTCTCATGTGGAGCTCGCGGAGTTTGCTGTTCTTTTCTTCCAGCTCCTTTGTATACTTAGCCTGCTTCGTAATATCCGCTGCTGCCGCCCGGATCAGCTTCTCCCCGCTTACCACCATCTCGTCTTCTGTATACAGCCATGTGGCGCCGCCCGGCAATGTCAGCTGCAGCTCCGTGCCGCGGTCTCTCCCCGGCTCTGCCTCCTTAGTACCATGAAATACCGCAAGATCTGTGAGTCCTTTCCCGGTCACAGAACGCGCCAGGTCATTCATCGTCAGGTTGCTCAGGACAACCGTCCCATCCGGCTTTCCAAATGCAATCCCTGCCGGGAGCAGATCCATGGTCTCCTTGATGCTCCAGGAAGTCAGATGGCTCCTGTGGTACCGGCTCTGGCTCCAAAATGCTGCCGCAATGACCAGCGCCGTTACAATTTCATAAAATATGATCAGAGAAACCGGAAGGTATAAAATGTCCGGGAAAGGCCTGGATCCGTCAGGATATGTGTTCTTCCAGTCTATCCCCAGCATTGGCACATAAAAAACAGCAAAACTGAGGAGGAAATGCAGCAGGAGAAAAGTCCTGACCCGCAGGCTCCTTCCATCCCGGAAAGCCGCAAAGAGCAGGGCCATCTGCAGGGTCATTAGCAGAAACAGCACGCCCAGCAGCGGCTGCCTTGCAGAGGAAAAAATAGCATCATAAATCGTCATGACTCTTCCCCTCCCCTTCCTGCAGAAATATCTATGTAGAGGATGTCCTCACTTTTCCGGAAACGCACCGGCAGCGGCAGCTTCTCTGTCACAGGAGGCTCCTCCATGGCCGCCGCAAGCCGCAGTCCGTCCCCATTCCAGGAAACCATCAGAGAGGAAACCTTCCCATAAAGCTGCTGCGCGAGTTCTTCAAAACTGTCATATAATGCGATGATCCGGCCAGCCGGAAGCGTCCCGTCCTCCGGTTTGGACGCAGTCGTATGCAGGCCTGCCAGTGTGAGGTAGGCGGCGGATTCCTGAATCGCCAGGAACAGCTCGCCAAGGCTCAGGCACTCCTCCTCCGCGGCCAGAAGAAGCAAGTTGGTTTTCCGCTTTACATATGCGTTCAGGACAGAAATTTTCGCAATATTCTCCTGAAAATCGTCTGTCCCAGGCACCGCCTGCTCCAGAATCTCCCCAATCTTTTTCTGTACGGGATAGAGCTCTCCTGCAATCTCATGATAAATCCGGTGCCTGGACTGCAGGTAGGCATCCTTTTCCTTCTGCTCCGCCT
>CAMMZE010000152.1 GCA_946529195.1 uncultured Lachnospiraceae bacterium | reverse complement strand
AATAGCCATCGTGTGCTTCACAGACGGGCATAATAATGATGATTGCGAGGCTATTATATGAAGAAAATAGTGACTGGCAGCCTGACGGCTGCTTTGATTTTTACAATGAGTTTTTCCGCTGCGGCTGCTCCTGCAGATGATTCTGTATATATCAGGCAGTCCGGTGATGGTATGTGTACCCTGGCATCTGCGACCATGGTCCTGCGCAATGCGGCATGTCTTTCCGGAGATGAGGATTGGGAAGAGATTACAGAGGATGCTGTCAGACCTTACGCCTGGGTAGAAGGAGTTGGTCTTTCCTGGGACATTACTTATGAAGAGTTCCATATGGTGCAGACAGATATTTCTTCCACACAGGAGCTGGCAGAATTGGTAGAGGAGCATCCGGAAGGCATCGTGGCATATGATTCCTGGTTTCCCCATGCGATCTTTCTGACGGATTATGATCAGGAAACGGGAGTTTTCTACTGTGCGGATCCTGCGGAGGGAACGCCGGAAGGCCGTATCCCGGTCGAAGAATCCCTGATCCGGGCGGAAAACGTCGATGCGGCTTGGTATCTGACGGAGCCGGTGGAAGACAGCAGGGAGCAGGAAACAGCAGCTGCTGAAAGCGAAGCAGCGGTCACGGAAGACACAATCAGTGAGAACATACAGAAAATGAATGAAAGCCAGGGACCGGCACTTCGCAGCCCCATGCTGGAAAAATACGGAGATAAGATCATAGCAAAGCCATGAGGCTGCTGATAAAAGGAAAGAGGGTGTTCCGCCGGGAGCACCCTCTTTTTATTGTTTTATAGAAGCTGTCATTGTATCATCAATTGCCGCCTGCATTGTTAGCTGCATTATCTGCAGAATTTGAATTCGTATCAGGCTTGGTTTCCTTCTTTTCATCTGCACTGGTGTGTGTGCAGTAGCTTGTCGGCAGTGCCGAGTAGCTGGAGAAGTACTTCAGCGTGATATAACTCTGCGGCGTATTGGAGGTAGCCAGTTTGCCGCACTTGGTGCAGATATAAGCAGGTACCAGCTGATGCTGGCTGCAGTACTCTGTCGGAATGGTATCCTTGGAGAAGTACTCGGTGATGGTTGAGCATGCACCATTGGGAAGAAGGCCGGTGCCGGCGCAGACCGTAGCCCGCTCGATCGTATCGGGCATCTCAAAATCTGCGGGATCATAACCTTCAAGTACTTCAGACATGATGTCAGCCCAGAGATACTTGTGTTCCTCATGGTCATAAGAGATGTGCCCTTCCATAGAGATACTGTTGTCATATCCCATCCAGATACCGGCGGTCAGGTAAGGCGTATAGCCTACAAACCAGAGGTCAGTCGTGTTCTCTGTTGTTCCGGTTTTTCCGGCTTCTTTGATGCCGTATTCACTGATCTGAGCCGGTGTGCCGGTACCATAGGTTACAACATCCTCCATGGCGCTGGTCAGAAGCCATGCGGTAGACTCTTTCATGGCAACGTGTGTCTCGGGAACGTTATCAATCAGGACATTGCCATCCTGATCCAGAATCTTGCTGTAGAGGATTGGCTTTGTATAAACACCCTTATTGGCAATGGCAGCGAAAGCAGCTGTGAGTTCCAGATTGCTGACACCGTTGTAGATACCGCCGAGACCGATGGGAGCGAAGCAGTCATTCTCCTCATCAATGGTTGTGATACCGACCTTTTTGATGTAGTCGATGGCAAGCTCCGGAGTAACATCTTCAATCAGAAACTTGATGGTAACTACATTCAGAGAGTTCTGAATGGCCTTACGCATGGTGGTTTCCGCATTGGAATAAGTCCTGGAGTAGTTGTTAACCTCGTATCCGGTAGGTGAGGTATACTTCTCATCCTTCTTTGTGCTGGCCAGAGTCAGACCGCATTTGTCGATGCCGGGAAGGAATACGGCAAGGATCTTGAAAACAGATCCCGGCTGGCGCAGAGCCTGTGTGGCACGGTTAAAGGAACGGTTCTCTGTCTTGGGACCACGTCCGCCGACCAGGGCAAGCACCTTGCCGGTGTGCTGGTCCATGATGACGAATGAAGACTGTGACTGAACGGTCAGCTTAAAGGATTCCGCGATGATGTCCTCTTCCTTGATCCCCAGGTCATCCTTGAAGGTCTCAACGGCGTCGCGGGCATCATCTTTGCTGCTGTAGAGAACGCTGTAAGAATCTCCGTAGTAAGAGATCATGGAGTTCTCGTCGATATTGACTTCTTCTCCCTTTTCATTCTTGTAAGTGAGTGCCCAGCGGAGCAGGTACTCAGAGGAAGAGAAGTTGTCGTCGTCCAGATAGTAGCTGTCCAGAATCTTCTGAATGGATCTGTCCTGGGTCATGTAGATGCGCAGGCCGCCGCTGTAGAGGGCGGTCCAGGCCTCTGCCTCTGTATAGCCCAGCTTGGTCTGCAGATCCTCAACCACCTGGTCGATCACTGCGTCCTCAAACCAGGTATAGATCTCGGACTCATCCACCTCATCAGTAATCTCCTGTACGCGGGAGTATACATCATCGGCGACAGCCGCATCATACTCCTCCTGGGTCAGGAAGCCGAGGGTGTGCATATTGTTCAGAATCTTGCTGCGTCTCTTGGAATTGACCTCCTGATCCGCAATGGGATTGTTGTAAGTAGGAGACTGGGCGATGCCTGCGATCACGGCTGCTTCGGAAGCAGTCAGCTCGGAGGCAGTCTTATTAAAATAAGTCTCTGCGGCAGCTTCGATACCGTATGCGCCGCAGCCAAGGTTGATCGTGTTGAGGTAAGCCTCCATGATCTCGTCCTTGGAGAGCTTTTTCTCCAGTTCGATCGCCAGGTACCACTCCTGGAACTTACGGGTAAAACGCTCCAGGATATCAGTCTCATTACCGCCGTTAAATACTGTGATCTTGATCAGCTGCTGGGTAATGGTACTGGCACCCTCAGAGAAGTTGCCCGATCCCAGACCTACAACCATGGCTCTGATGATACCTCGCGGGTCGATGCCGTTATGCTCGTAAAAACGCTCATCCTCAATAGCGACAAAGGCCTCCGGAACTACAGCCGGAAGATCTTCTATACGAACGACGGTCCTGTTGGATTGCGCACCGACCAGTTCGATGGCTTCGGTGCCGTCAGGATAATACATAACGGATTTGAACTTGCTGGGCATGATCTGGCTGGTGGAGATCTCCGGGGCACTGTCAATGATACCGCGGAATCCGCCTGCAAGCGCAGCAATGCCGATCGCAACCAGGATCACGACTGCGATTGTGGAGAAGCGGAGCACATTAAATCCGACTTTTCGCTCTATTTTTGAAGCAGCTGAGCGGATCCGCCGCCGCTGTTTTTCCGTATTGTGTTTGCTGTAATCCATGCGAAACCTCCTTTATCTGCTCATTATAACAAATAGGAAGTTATAAATCAACTATTAGGAAAGCGGGCTCTTTTGCTGGTGATTCCGGGATAAACATGATAAACTGAAGAGGCAGTCATCAGAAAGGAGCGGGTCGTTATGCAGGAACGCGAAAAAAGCATGCTGTTATCATACAAAACAGTCTATACAGGCGGGACGGCGGAAATTGTGGAGAAAAAATCCCGTTTCATCGCCCACATTGCCCCTGCAGAAAGTGAAGAGGAGGCAGTTCGCTTTATTGAGGAAAAGAAGAAAAGCTATTGGGATGCCAGACATAACTGCCATGCCTTTACGGTGGGCCTTACTCCGGAGATGAGCCGGTGCAGTGATGACGGGGAACCTGCGCAGACAGCGGGAAAGCCTATGCTGGATGTCCTGCTCGGCGCCGGCCTGAAAAACACGGTGGCTGTCGTTACCCGCTATTTTGGAGGAACCCTTCTGGGAACCGGAGGCCTGGTGCGGGCTTACTCGGCAGCAGTGCGGGCAGGTCTGGAGGCCAGCATTATCATCGAGAAGCAGCTTTGCAGCCGCATGAAGATCCGGATGGACTATTCCATGCTGGGCAAGATCCAGTATCTGACTGCAGACCTGCAGCTCCCGGTCGTTTCTGTCGCCTATACGGATCTGGCGGA
>CAMMZE010000151.1 GCA_946529195.1 uncultured Lachnospiraceae bacterium | reverse complement strand
GGCGGTACTCCGTCCTGCCATCCTCCCAAATCCGTTTCCAGGCCCAGATGCCGGTCTTTTCCTGGCATTCTGTGAGAGACCCATCTGCTTCTTCTCTGGCATTGACCAGGGTGACCTTGCCTTCGTCCGTCTCCAGAGGCTCATCCATCAGAGCAAAGATGCGGGCTGCGCCGGCAAAGGCCATAATCACAGCATTGAGCTGGTTGGAAATCTGTGAGATCGGGTTGATAAAGCCTCTCGACAGAGTCAGGAAGGAAGCAATGGTTCCAAGGGTCAGACCGCTGAACCCGCGAAGGGACAGGTTGGTCACGCCTGCAACCGCCAGGCCGCCGCCTACGATAGCAAGCAGAATATAGAGCACATGGCCCATATTGTTCATGATCGGCATCAGAATGTTGGCATAGCTGTTGGCGCGGGTCATATTGACACGCAGCTGCTCATTCTTTTTATCAAAGTCCTCAATTGCCTTCTCTTCATGATTGAAGACCTTGACAACCTTCTGCCCGCTGACCATCTCCTCCACAAAACCATTTACATCCGCCAGGGACTTCTGCTGGTCTACGAAATATTTGCCGCTGTGTCCGGCGATGAAACGGACTGTAAAGAGGACAACTACCATGAAAAGCAGCACAAAAGCAGTCATCCAGAGGCTCAGGTAGAGCATGGAGATGAATACTGCGATGATGGATACTGCCGAAGATAAAAACTGAGGCAGACTCTGCGAGATCATCTGCCGCAGGGTATCGGTATCATTCGTATAAAAACTCATAACCTCGCCGAAGGTGTGGGAGTCAAAATAGCGGACCGGCAATCCCTGCATGTGCTCAAACATCTGATTCCTGATATCCCGCAGGGTTCCCTGCGATACGACCGCCATGGTCCAGTTGTAGAACAATGTCGCCAGCATGCCGATCACATAAATGCAGGCCATGGTCAGGATTGCCTTGAGCAGACCGGTAAATACAGGATTCGCTTCCAGAAGAAGAGGCGCGATATAGTCATCAATCAGCTTCTGGATAAAGAGAGAGGACATGACATTGGCCACGGCGCTCAGAAGGATGCAGATTACCACAAAGATCAGGTGGATCCGGTATCTGCGCATATAGGAAAGCAGTCTTTTGATCACTGCAAAATCGATTTTCTGCGGTTTCTTATTCATCTGCTTCACTTCCCTTCTTCTGAGATTCAAATACTTCCCGGTAAATTTCGGAGGTCTTCAGCAGAGTCTCATGGTCTCCTGCCTCCGCGATCCGGCCGCCGTCCATGACAATGATCAGGTCAGCGTCCTCTACTGAAGCGACACGCTGAGCAATAATGATCTTGGTAGTGTCCGGAATCTCTTCTGCGAAAGCCTTCCGGATGGCGGCATCGGTTTTCATATCTACCGCGCTTGTCGAGTCGTCCAGGATCAGGATCTTGGGTTTTTTCAGTAATGCTCTGGCAATACAGAGTCTCTGCTTCTGGCCGCCGGATACATTGGCTCCGCCCTGCTCGATGTGTGTATCATAGCCATCCGGGAAGGACCGGATAAAATCATCCGCACAGGCCAGTCTGCAGGCATGTTCAATCTCCTCATCTGTGGCATTTTCATTGCCCCAGCGGAGATTCTCTTTGATGGTTCCGGAGAAAAGTTCATTTTTCTGCAGTACCATGGAAACTGCGTCACGTAAGGTCTCAATCTGATAATCACGGACGTCAATCCCACCGACCAGCACACGGCCGTCCGATACGTCATAGAGTCTGGGAATCAGCTGGACCAGACTGGATTTGGAGGAACCGGTGCCGCCCAGGATACCGATTGTCTGTCCGGATTCAATCTTAAGGTCGATATGATCCAGGACCGGGCGCTCCGCCTTATCATTGTAGGAAAAAGTAACATGATCAAAGCAGATGGACCCGTCTTTTACTTCTGTGACGGGATCCTGCGGATCTGTAATGGTGCTCTCCTCTTCCAGGACTTCCCGGATTCTGCCTGCTGATGCGCGGGAAATGATGATCATGACAAATACGACTGAGAGCATCATCAGGCTCATCAGGATCTGCATAATGTATGTGAACATACTCATAAACTCACCGGTAGACAGACCGGTCGCCGCATCGCCGCCGCAGGCTACGATTGCCCTGGCACCGAACCAGCAGAGCAAAAGCATGCAGATGTAGATGGCACCCTGCATAAGAGGCATATTAAAAGCAATCATCTTCTCTGCCCGGACGAAGAAACGGTAGATTGTGTCAGAGATGGTTTTGAATTTGTCCGTCTCAAAATCTTCCCGGTTAAAGGACTTGACGACACGGATTCCGCGGACATTTTCCTCCACAACCAGATTGAGCTTATCATAAGTCTTAAATACCTTTTCGAAGATGGGATGTACTTTGGTCACAATAATATAAAGACCGACGCCCAGAATCGGGATCACAATCAGGAAGATGGAAGTCAGTTTGGCATCGATCCTGATCGACATGATCAGGGCAAAAATCAGCATCATGGGGCTGCGGGCCGCCGTCCTGACAATCATCATAAAGGCCATCTGGATATTGGTCACATCCGTGGTCATACGGGTCACAAGGCTGGCCGTGGAAAAACGGTCTATGTTTTCAAATGAAAAACCCTGTACCCTGCGGTACATATCCGCACGCAGATTGGCTGCGAATCCGGCAGATGCCTGCGCGGTATAGACGCCGGCCAGGCCTCCCATGAGCATAGACACGGCAGCGCAAAGCAGGAGAATCAGTCCGTACTTCCAGATGACTGCCATATTGCCGGGATCGATTCCCTCATCGATCAGGACTGCCATAAGGGTCGGGATCAGCACTTCCATGATGACCTCACCGCTGACAGTCACAGGCGCCAGAATCGTCTGCCGTTTATACTGGCGGACACTCCGAAGCAAGATTTTTATTGTTTCCATGATTTCTTGTCCCCTTCCGCGAAGTTTTCCATAATGCGATGCAGATAGTCCGATAAGAGGCTGAGCTCTTCCCGGGTAAATCCACGGGCGATTGTCTGTTCCAATCTGTCATGCTCATCAGCTGCCTGTGAAAGCAGCCGGCGGCCTTCCGGCGTCAGACGAAGCCGCTTGCAGCGGGTATCATTCTCGTCAATACTGCGTTCTATGATTCCGTTTTTTTCCAGGTTCTTGACCAGTCTGGAGACATTAGACCGGGAGATGGGATACTGATCCTCGATATCTTTCTGGCAGACCGTATTCCCTTTCCTCTCCTGCTCCTCCAGATAGTAGATCACCCAGCCGTGATGTCCGCAGACTTGATAGATCTGCTCCATATTCTGACTGGACTGGGCTGCCTTTAAGACGGTTTTGCCTGCCTTAATCAGAGCAGGACCAAGGTCATGGCAGCACTGTGTTTCATTCTTTGTCATCTATGTTACCCTCTTTTCTATGCGGATCAAATCCGCGCAAAAACAGACTGCCCGGCTGCACTGCAGCCTGACAGTCTGTCTGCTGTTTAGTTGCAAAATGAACAGTTTCACTTTGAACAATTATATATATTATATCCTGTGTCGTCAATACCTTGTTTTCAGGAATTTTCACCTGCGATCCGCTCCAGGGCATTGATGATATTCTCATAGCCCGTACAGCGGCACAGATGGCCGGAAATCAACTTTCTCAGTTCCTCGCGGCTGTACTTTTTCCCGGAGCCGGCGATCTCAACTGCCGACAGAATGATGCCCGGGGTGCAGAATCCGCACTGGACAGCAGCTTCATCAATAAAGGTCTGCTGGATGGGGGATAATCCGCCATTCTCATCCTGAAGGCCTTCCACCGTCAGGATCTTTTTGCCGACCGCCCACATGGTCAGGTAGATGCAGGAGTCGATCGCCACACCGTCTACAAGCACGGTGCAGGCTCCGCATTCACCCACCTCGCAGCCTCTCTTTACACTGGTCAGGCCGAGACGGTTTCGCAGAGTCTCTGCCAGAGATTCGCGGTCATCCACTGCCAGCTGGTGCAGTTTCCCGTTTACAAACAATTCTATGATCTTAAGCATCTGCGCCACCTCCGATCTGATA
>CAMMZE010000150.1 GCA_946529195.1 uncultured Lachnospiraceae bacterium | reverse complement strand
CGGTCGGGAATGCATTGATGGCAACCACGCAGGGAAGTCCGAAGACGTCTCTGATGTTGGAAACATGCTGCAGAAGGTTGGGAAGTCCTTTCTCCAGGGCTTCCAGGTTCTCATTGTTCAGGTCTGCCTTGGGCACACCGCCATGATACTTGAGGGCACGTACGGTTGCTACGATAACAACTGCGCTGGGGGTAAGACCCTCCATGCGGCACTTGATGTCCAGGAACTTCTCCGCGCCGAGATCAGCAGCAAAACCTGCCTCTGTTACGGTATAATCTGCCAGCTTAAGGGCCATTCTGGTTGCGGTCACGGAGTTGCAGCCGTGAGCGATATTGGCGAAGGGGCCGCCGTGAACCAGAGCGGGAGTTCCTTCCAGGGTCTGTACCAGGTTGGGCTTGAGAGCATCCTTTAAAAGAGCTGCCATAGCGCCTTCCGCCTTGAGGTCATGGGCGGTAACCGGCTTGCCGTCATAGGTATAGCCTACGATGATCCTGGCCAGGCGGGCCTTGAGATCCATGATATCGGATGCCAGGCAGAAAATAGCCATGATTTCGGAAGCAACTGTGATTTCAAAGCCGTCCTCTCTGGGAACGCCCTGCAGCTTTCCGCCGATACCGTCAATGATATGACGGAGCTGGCGGTCATTCATGTCGACTGCTCTCTTCCAGGTGATCTGCTTGGGATCGATGCCGAGGGCATTGCCCTGCTGGATGTGGTTGTCCAGCATTGCTGCCAGCAGATTGTTGGCTGCGCCGATGGCATGGAAATCACCTGTGAAATGCAGGTTGATATCCTCCATAGGAACAACCTGGGCATAGCCGCCGCCTGCTGCGCCGCCCTTGATGCCGAATACCGGTCCCAGGGAGGGCTCACGGAGCGCTACTACCGTATTGGTGCCGATCTTTCTCATACCGTCCGCAAGGCCTACAGATGTGGTGGTCTTACCTTCGCCGGCAGGAGTCGGCGTAATCGCGGTCACCAGAATCAGTTTTCCATCCGGCTTGTCAGCATGATCCTTCAAAAAGGAAAAGTCGATTTTTGCCTTGTAATTGCCGTACTGCTCCAGGTACTTCTCATCGATACCCGCAGTGGCTGCAATCTCTCTGATGTTCTTTTTCTCGCACGCCTGCGCGATCTCGATGTCAGTTTTGTAAGTCATTTCTTTTTTCCTCCCATTTATCAGACAGACCAAAAGGCCTGTTTATTTCCCTCTTTGCCAAACAGAAGCCAGGGCATCTTTATTTGCCCTGAAACTCCGGTTTGCGCTTCTCCATGAAGGCCTTAACACCCTCAATGAAGTCCTCGGTATTGGCTACCTCAGCCTGACTGGGAACTTCCGTCTCCACCAGCCATTTGTAATAATCTGAATAAACTGCGTCATAGATCTGCTTTTTGATATTCTTGTAGGAAACCAGAGGGCCTGCTGCCAGCTTTTTCGCGAAAGCCATAGCAGCATCATCCAGTTCCTCAGCCGGCACAACCTTGTAGGCCACGCCCAGATCCTTTGCTTCCTGGGCACTCATAGGACGGCCTGTGGCTGCGAAATCCATGGTGCGGGCTGTTCCGATCGCTTTTGTCAGAAGGTAGGTGGCTCCGGTATCCGGTACCAGTCCCAGATTGACAAAGGCAAGAATGAACTTGGCATTGTCTGCGCAGATCAGGAAATCACCGCCGAATGCCAGGCTGGCTCCTGCTCCTGCTGCAGCGCCGGACACGCAGGTGATGACCATCTTGCCCATCTTCTTCATCTTATCTGCAACCAGTCCTACTGCAGAAATCAGCGGATCCATATTGATCTTGCCTCCGGCTTTGATCAGATCATAGAAAAAGCCGATGTCTCCGCCAGCGGAGAAAGCTTTTTTGCCGCCCTTCAGGACTACAACTCTGACTTCGGGATCTGCATCTGCCTGATCCAGAGCGCCTTTGAGTTCTGCTGCCATCTGCTCATCAATTGCATTCAGGTTCTTCATATAATCCATTCGGATCACTGCAATGTTATCTTCTACTGTGTAAACCAATTTCTGAAATTCCATCATGCTCCTCCTTTTCTTGCTGGTGTCTTCGATACTTTTTTTCAGTATATCATTTAAGAGGGGCCCCTGTAAACGTACAGAGACCCCTCCCTTGTTTTTTTCACAATTCATTTATCATACGGCGCAGAAATGCAAAAAGCGCATCCATCTCCGCATCTGTTCCAATGGTCACACGAAGATAGTCTGAAATCCTCGGTTTGTCAAAATAACGGACATAGATATGGTTATCCCGCAGCTGCTGGAATAGCTTACGCGCCTCTAATTGCGGATGTGTCACAAATATGAAATTGGCGCCGGGCTCGATAAAGGAGAATCCCAGCTTTGCAAACTCCTCCTTGCTGCGGTCGCGGGTCGCCCGGATCTTGCGGATGCAGTCCTGGAAATAATCCTCATCCTCGATGGCTGCCTTGCCCATGCACAGAGATGTCTGATTCATGGTATAGGAATTGAAAGAATATTTAACATCGCTCATGGCTTTGATCAATTCGGGGCTTCCGATGGCATAGCCGATCCGCATGCCTGCCATGGACCTGGACTTGGAAAATGTCTGTACCACGAGCAGATTCTCATAGCGGTCTAAGAGAGAAAGGGCACTTTCCCCTGCAAAATCGATATAAGCTTCGTCCACAATCACGACGCAGTCCTGATTGTGCTGCAGGATATCCTCGATCAGAGAAAGATCCTCATAGCGAGAAGTGGGCGCATTGGGATTGGGAAAAATCACGCCGCCGTTCTCCCCGTAATAATCCTCTGCCCGGATGGCAAAGTTCTCATCCAGAGCCTTTGTCTCATAAGGCACGCGGAAAAGGTCTGCCCATACCGGGTAAAAAGAATAGGTGATATCCGGGAAAAAGATGGGTTTTTCCGAATTGAAAAAGCTCATAAATGCCATGGCGATCACGTCATCCGAACCCACGCCGACAAAGACCTGATCGCGTTCCACCCCGTAACGGCGGGCAATCGCCTCCACCAGCATACCGGCAGTCGGATCCGGATATCTGCGCAGAAGGTCCCCGTCCATCTCCATCATTGCCTGCATCACGCCGGGTGCGGGCGGGTAGGGATTTTCATTGGTATTGAGCTTGATGATGTCCTTCTCTTTGGGCTGCTCGCCGGGCGTATAGGGTTCTACTTTCCGAAGGTTGTCACGCCAGTTTGCCATTTTGCTCTCCTCCTATGCCTGTTCGTAGTTTCTGCAAGCCTCTGCCAGTCTCTCAAATGCCGGGAAGGAACGCTTTATCATCTCCCCGGATACGCAGTAGGCCAGACGCACATAGCCCGGACACCCGAAGCTCTCTGCATTGACCATCAGGATATGCTGCTTTTTGCCTTCCTCTACAAAAGTTTTACAATCCTTGAGGGGGGACTTTACAAAGAGATAAAAGGCTCCCTGAGGACGCACACACTCAAATCCCAGCTCTGTCAGCTTTCCGTAGAGAAGCTTTCTGTTGGCATCGTAGACTTCCAGCTGCGGTCTCTCCCGCAGGCAGTCCTTGATGACCAGCTGCATGAGGGAAGGGGCATTGACGCTGAGAATGCGGTTTGTCGTGGTCAGTCCGCCCTGCACTTCCCTGTAATACTCGATTTCAGGAGAAATGGCGATGTAGCCGATTCTCTCACCGGGAAGGGAAAGGGATTTGCTGAAGGAATAAACGATCAGGCAGTTGCGGATATGTGCCGGCATAAAGGGAACTGTATTGTTATCATAGACCAGCTCCCGGTAGGGCTCATCCGAAATCACATAAATGGGATGGCCGATCCGGTCCTGGGCCTTTTGCAGTACCTCCTGCAGGCGGTCCAGCGTTTCTCCGGAATAGATGACTCCGGTAGGATTATTGGGATTGTTGACAATCACCAGCTTGGTCCGCTCGGTGATCAGCTCATCCAGGGCATCAATATTGAGCTGGAAGGTCTCTGTATCGGCGGGCACTGCCTTGAGGGTGCCGCCGGCTGCGATCACGTAGTTGCGGTATTCCCCGAAGAAGGGAGCAAAGGCGATCACCTCAT
>CAMMZE010000149.1 GCA_946529195.1 uncultured Lachnospiraceae bacterium | reverse complement strand
TCTGACAAGCTTCGCAATCTGGGCCTCAGTGTCTATCTGGAGTTTGAAAACAGTGACACGATCAGCAAAGACCATGTCATTCGTACCGACCCGGAGAGCGGCAGCAGTGTAACCGAAGGAACAACCATCACGATTTACGCAAGTGAAGGCAAGGAAATCAAGACTTCTACAGTGCCTGACCTGCGCGGGTATGACCTGGAGTCAGCAATCGCCCTCATTGAAGAGGCAGGACTGGTTTACAACGGAAAGTCATCAGACTATAGTGACACCTATGACGCGGAGACTGTTATGGATCAGAGTCTGTCTGCAGGCACAACAGTCAATGAAGGCACGACCATCACACTTGTGATGAGCCTCGGGCCCCGCGTGCATACTTACAATGCGACAGTTTATGTCAGCACTCCTTTTGCAGGCAAGATCGTCGATGACGAAGGAAAGCCTGTTTCAGAAGGCAGACTGACCATTGAGATTGTTCAGGACGGTGAGTCTGTTACCATCTATGATCAGAATGTTACGGCGTCGACCATGCCGTCGTCTGTAGAGTGCACCAGCAACTCGAATTCAGAAGCCGTAGCAGAGTTCTATCTGGGCGGCGTACAGTACGATTCCGCATCGGTATCATTCTATTGATGAAGGAGTCAGTATCCGGCGCAGTCCGGGAAAAAGGAAAAATTATCAAAGGAATCGCGGGTTTTTATTATGTACACATCCCCGGAAGGGGAGTGTACGAATGCCGCGCTAAGGGAATCTTCCGGAATATCGGTGTCAAACCTCTGGTTGGAGACGAGGCGGAAATCGATATATTATCGGATGATCCCCGGGAAGGCAATATCCGGGCGGTTCTTCCCAGGCACAATTCACTGATCAGACCAGCTTGCGCCAATGTGGACCAGGCCATGGTGATTTTTGCATTGCGGGATCCCGAACCGAATTTTGGCCTTCTGGACCGTTTTCTGCTGCTCATGCAGCAGCAGGGGGTCGATACAGTCATCTGCTTCAATAAGCAGGATCTGGTTACGGATGAGGAAGTCGATCAGATCATGACAGATTATGCCGGCTGCGGCTGCCGCCTGCTCAGTGTAAGTGCCCGGGAGAAACAGGGCATGGAGACTTTGCGGGAGATCCTGGAAGGGAAGACTACCGTGGTAGCAGGACCTTCCGGCGTAGGAAAATCTTCCATCACCAATCTGGTATTCCCGGAAGCAGAGATGCAGACAGGAAGCGTCAGCGAGAAGATCCGCAGAGGCAGGCATACGACCAGGCATTCCGAACTGTTTGCCATGAATGAAAATACCTATATTATGGATACACCCGGATTCAGCACCATCTGGCTGACAGGCTTTGAAAAAGAAGACGTCAAAGAATATTTTCCGGAGTTTTATCCTTATTTCGGCGATTGCCGTTTTGTCGGATGCAACCATCTGAAAGAGCCTGACTGTGCAGTCAAGGCAGCCCTTTCGGACGGGAAGATCAGCCGGCGCAGGTATGACAGCTATGTGAATATTTATGAGGAGATCGCCCAGCAGAGGAGGTACTAAGCATGCAGGCTTTAAAACTGGCGCCGTCTATTTTATCGGCAGATTTTTCAGCACTTGGCCAGGCTATTGTTACAGCAGATCAGGCTGGTGCGGACTATATTCATATTGATGTGATGGACGGAGTGTTTGTTCCCAATATTTCTCTGGGGATCCCTGTGATCAAGGATATACGCAAATGCACGGACAAAACATTTGATGTGCATCTGATGATCGTGGATCCGGATCATCTGATCCCGGATTTTGTCAAGGCAGGGGCAGATATCGTGACCGTGCACGCAGAAGCCTGCACCCACCTGCACCGGACCATTCAGCTGATCCACAGTCAGGGGGTAAAAGCAGCGGTATCGCTGAATCCGGCCACTCCGCTTTCTGTACTGGATTATGTTCTGGAGGATCTGGATATGGTCCTTTTGATGACCGTGAATCCGGGCTTTGGCGGACAGAATTATATCCCGGCGATGACGGAAAAAATCCGTCAGCTCCGCCAGATGGCAGATGAGAGGGGACTGGATCTGGATATAGAGGTAGATGGCGGTGTAGAAACCGGCAATCTGGCCATGCTGATCGAAGCAGGTGCAAATGTCCTGGTATCAGGCTCTAAGATCTTCGGCGGAGATATCACAGAGAATATAGCGAATTTTAAAGCAATCATGAAAAAGTACGAGGAAGCCTGAACATGAAGATTGTGATCATGACCGGGGGCAGAACAGACAAAAGTTTTGCTCTCGGTTTTTTCAAAAAAGAGAGATATGATGTCTGCATTGTAGCAGACAGTGCATTGGAAATCTGGGACAAAATGGGGGAAGATGGCGATTTTAATCGCAAAATTGACCACCTGGTGGGAGATTTTGATTCAGTTTCGCCTGAAATCCTGCAAAAATACATAGACAGAGAAGATATCATCGTTCACCGCTTCATTCCGGAGAAAGACTATACCGATACAGATATCGCAGTCAGCCTGGCCATAAGGCTTTGCAGAGAGTCCGGGGAGGGAGCCTGCAGCATCACACTTCTGGGGGCGACAGGAACACGTCTGGATCATACCATGGCCAACCTGCAGCTTCTGCTTACCATCAGGCGGGCAGGATATGAGGGCTGCATTCTGGACACCAACAACCGGATCCGGCTTCTGGAAGGAAGCATCGTGCTGGAGAAAGAGAAGGCCTTTGGCGATTTCTTCTCCCTGATTCCGATCACAGCATGTCTGGGCGGAGTCAGCATAAGCGGAGCCAAATATCCGCTTGACCGGCATGATGTGCATATGGGTGAGAGCATATGTGTCAGCAATGAGTTTGCAGAAGATGCGGTGACAATCAGCATAGAGGAAGGAACTGCTTTCCTGATCGAAAGCAGAGACTGAAAGAGGGGGAACATATGAGTTACGCAGATCAGGTTTTTGTGGCAATGTGCAAGGATATACTGGAAAACGGAACCAGTACAGAGGGGGAGAAGGTCCGCCCTCACTGGGAGGACGGAACGCCGGCTTATACGGTCAAGAAGTTTGGCGTGATCAACCGGTATGACCTTTCCAAAGAATTTCCGGCGCTGACCCTGCGCAAGACTTTTATCAAGAGTGCTGTGGACGAAGTCCTCTGGATCTGGCAGAAAAAGTCCAACAATATTCATGATCTGAGGAGCTCCATCTGGGATGAGTGGGCAGATGAAAATGGAAGCATCGGCAAGGCCTACGGATATCAGATGAGCGTGAAGCATCAGTATAAGGAGGGGATGATGGATCAGGTCGACAGGGTTCTCTATGACCTGAAGAACAATCCCTACAGCAGAAGGATCATGACCAATCTCTATGTGCATCAGGATCTGCATGAGATGAATCTCTATCCCTGTGCCTACAGTATGACCTTCAATGTGACCCAGAAGCCCGGTGAGGACAGGCTGACACTCAACGCTATTTTAAATCAGCGGTCACAGGATGTGCTCGCAGCCAACAACTGGAATGTGGTTCAGTATGCAGTGCTTCTGCATATGATCGCCCAGGTCAGTGATATGAATGTCGGAGAACTGGTACACGTAATCGCAGATGCTCATATTTATGATCGGCATATTCCCCTGATCCGGGAGCTGATTACCAGAGAGCAGCATCCCGCACCGGTCTTCAAGCTCAACCCGGAGATCAAAAATTTCTATGATTTCACGACAAAAGACATTACCATCGAAAACTATGTGACAGGACCGCAGATCAAGGATATTCCGATCGCGATCTGATCCGGGCAGGGAGAGTTGGAAGATGAATATAATCGTAGCAGTGGACCGGAACTGGGCAATTGGCTATCAGAATCAGCTCCTTTGCCATATTCCGGCAGATATGAAGTTTTTCCGGGAGACAACCACGGACCATGTGGTGGTCATGGGAAGAAAGACCCTGGAGAGTTTTCCGGGAGGAAATCCTCTTAAGAATCGTGTAAATGTTGTGATCACAGGCAGTCCTTCCTATAAAAAGGAAGGTGCCCGGATCGTCCATTCGGTAGAAGAGGTCCTGGATCTTCTGAAAGAGTACGATTCAGAGGAAATC
>CAMMZE010000148.1 GCA_946529195.1 uncultured Lachnospiraceae bacterium | reverse complement strand
ACTGGGACGGGATGATCCGAAAAGATACAGATCTTTTGCGGTTACTGATGTCTGAAGATTATTTTCTGGAACATATGACTGGCGTGCGGCAGTCAAAAGAGACTTTCCTGAAGGGATTAGCAGGCGGCACATTTAACTATTATTCGGCAGATCATGACAGCATCGAGGTTCGTGTAGATGGTGATAAGGCCTTTATGATCGGAAAAAGCCGGGTTCTGGCAGCTGTATACGGCGGAGGAAAACACAGCTGGCGCCTGCAGGGAGATTTTACACTCAGAAAAGAAGACGGGAACTGGAAGCTGACCGGATCCAGGGCGTCAACCTATTGAGGATAAACGGTGGATTTCAGGTCTCCAAGATCAAACAGCTTGGAGATCGTATTTTTGAAAAGATCCTGGCAGCAGGCGTATACATCAGCGTAAAAGACACGCTGGCTGTGGATTCAATCGGACTTACGAGATATGAAAAGAACCTGTTCAAAGATGTTTGATTGAGAGAAGGAGTACGAAGAAAAGTTCAATAAGGCCTGATTCAGATTCCAATCATATCGGTTTACACAGCCGGGGGACAGTTTTTTGTCCCCCGGTATTTTTTTTGCAATTTTTCACAAAAAAACAAAAATAGAAAAGTGTTATAGCAGCCTGCACGAAATCGTGCTAAGATGTATAAGAACATTTCATATGCTTTTACAGATGATTGATATATAGATACAGGTACATAGAATGAGAAAAAGAACCAAATTACTGATAGCAGCAGCGATACTGGCCTGCGCGGCGGGCGGCAGCGCAGTGGCGGCAAACCAGTATATGTCAGATTTGCGTGAAGCCAGGGCTTACCTGGGAGAAACTTCAATCAACGGGGTTGCCGTTCAGGGAATGACCCCGGATCAGGCGGCGCAGATCCTTCTGGCCAATCCGGAGGAGGTCAGCGTCAGCGTAATGGAAAACGGGGAAGCCGTTCTGAGCGGCAGTCTTCCCGAATATGGCGTAAATGTAGATACAGCAGGCTTTGCATCTGCTCTTGAAGATGTGTTTGCCCAGCAGACACACAATATTATACATGCCTTAAAGGCCAACTACGGTGTGGATGAGCTGACGGTGGACATTCCTTACAGCATTGATGAGAAGGCATTTGCGGCCAAGGTAAACGGGGCCGGCATGTCTGTTGAGAGAACGCCGGGAACAGACGCCGAGATTGTGTTTGATGAGAAGAAGAAGCTCTGCTATATCAAGCCGGAAGTGGATGGCAATGAGCTGGATGACGCAAAATTGCAGCAGTTTGTCCGCGGGCAGATCGAGGATGCCATCAAGGCTGACAGTTTCAAAGGGAAAGACCAGCCCGGCAGCATCAGCAAGCTGGAGATGGAGATTCCGGAGGATGTCTATCTGACAACCAACAAGCGCAAGAGCGGAGATGATCTGCAGCCGGAGTGTGACAGATACAATAAATATGCCCACGCAAGCATCACCTATACATTTGGCTCAGAGACCAAAGAACTGGATTTCCGGACTTTCAAAGACTGGCTCAAGTTTGACGATAAGAGTGACACAGCTACATTCGATGATGAAAAGATCGATGCCTATGTAGCGGAATTATCAGATATCTATGATACCAGATGGAGAGACCGGACGTTTACAACCTCTTCCGGCAATCAGATTACGATCGATGCCGGCCGCAATGAGTACGGCTACTGGATTCTGGGAGATGAGGAAGAGGAACAGATCAAAGAAGATCTGGCAGGCAATGAGCCGGTGACCAGAGAACCTATCTATAGTCAGGCCAATGAGTGGGGCAATCCCTATTATCTGGCCAGGGAAGGCGTCGATGATATCAACGGCACCTATGTAGAGGTCAATCTGTCCGCCCAGCATGTCTGGTTTTATAAATACGGAGAGCTGATCATAGAGAGCGACTGCGTCTCCGGCGATATGTCAAAGAAAGACCGAGCCACCATGAGCGGAGCTTATCCCATAGCCTACAAAGAGATGAATGTTACCCTGTCTGGCGGCGAAGGAAAAGAGCATTATGACACCAAGGTCAAATACTGGATGCCCTTTAACGCAGGCCAGGGCTTGCACGACGCAGACTGGCGCGGGAGCTTCGGCGGCGATATTTACACCTACGACGGGTCTCACGGATGCATCAATCTGCCGCCTTCTGTGGCAGCGACCATCTATGAAAATATCGATGTAGGAACACCGGTTATATTATATTATTAAAATATACGGACATAGAAAAAGAAGCGGGAATGCAAAGGGTTCCCGCTTCTTTTTCGTATTTTTTATACGTTTCCGCCCAGGGTGGCGCCCATGTCGGCCACGATGAATTCACCCGTGATCATGGAGCAGATGTCAGAGGCCAGGAAGAGGGTGAGGTTGGCGATCTCTTCCACCGTGCCGAATCTGCGGAGGGGGATGTTTTTCAGGGTCTTCGCCTGAAACTGCGGGTCATCCAGGAACTTGGCGTTCAGAGCGGTCCTGACATAACCGGGGCAGATGGCATTGACATTGATCCCGTAGCGGCCCCATTCCCAGGCCATGGTCTTGGTCAGGTTGATGGCAGCGGCCTTGGAGGCCCCGTAGGTAGACAGCTGATTGTTGCCCTTGATGCCGCCGATGGAGCACATGTTGATGATTTTGCCGCCCTCCCCCTGGGCGATCATCTGCCTGGCGGCAGCCTGTCCGCCGAAGTACACGCTCTTTAAATTGGAATCGATGACGCGGTCATACTCGGCCTCTGTCATATCGGTCATACGTTTGGTCACCGCAACGCCGGCGTTGTTGACCATGATGTCCAGGCGGCCGAAGATTTCTACAGTTTTGTCAATCAGATTCTGGATCTCAGAGACGACCTGGACATCGGTCTTAATGCCTGCCGCCTGTCCGCCCAGATCTTTGATCTCCTGTGCGACTGCGTCGCACTCCTCCTGGTGGCGGCTGGTGATCACGACCTTTGCGCCTGCAGCTGCAAGCTTCATGGCGATGCCGTAGCCAAGTCCCTTGGTTCCACCGGTCACGATCGCAACTTTTCCACTTAAGTCATAGGACGGAACTTTATATTCTTCTTTTCCCATATCAATATGCCTCCTTGAAACTGTCTCACAATTATTTTTATTATATCTTTGCGGAAAGGGAAGTGCAATCGTTCGGTTATGTTGAAACAGTCTGTGCTTATGCAGTTTATAAAAGAGATTCGTTCTGCTATATGTGCAGCGGTCCTGATCAACTGGCTGGCTGACTTTGACAGCTTTGCCCACGTGATCGGGGAACTTTCGAAAGGTTAACTTTCTCCATGGAATGTGCTATAAATAAGATACAATGTGTTCAAGGACCAGGATAAACATTTTTACGAAATGGAAGGCGGTGTATAAAGATGGCAGGATTTTATCTCAGACCATATGATACCCCTGACGGAATGGAAAAACTTTGTCAGGCATTGCAGGAGGCAGAAACAGTCATCATAGGAGCGGGAGCGGGATTATCCACTTCTGCGGGATTTGATTACAGCGGTGACCGTTTCAGAAAATATTTCGGGGATTTTTCGGATAAGTATGGATTCCAGGACATGTATGCCGGAGGATTCTGCAAATATGATTCTCTGGAAGAGCAGTGGGCCTACTGGAGCCGGCAGATCTACATCAACCGCTACGTTTCAGCACCCAAGCCGGTCTACCAGGATCTGCTGGAGCTGGTGAAGGATAAGGATTATTTTGTCCTGACGACCAATGTAGACCACCAGTTTCAGAAAGCGGGTTTTGAGAAAGAAAGGCTCTTTTACACGCAGGGGGACTACGGCCTCTGGCAGTGCAGCAGTCCCTGCCATGAAAGAACCTATGAGAATAAGAGCACTGTGGTCAGGATGCTGGCCGCCCAGGGATTTGGATTTGGCCCCAGAGGAGAGCTTCTGGTGCCGGAAAATGAGGATGGCACGACAGATTTTAGCAGGCTGTCCATGACGGTCCCCACTGACCTGGTCCCCTACTGCCCGGTATGCGGCGAGCCTATGAGCATGAACCTGCGGGCAGATGATACCTTTGTGGAAGATGAGGGATGGCACCAGGCAGCCAGACG
>CAMMZE010000147.1 GCA_946529195.1 uncultured Lachnospiraceae bacterium | reverse complement strand
GCCTTCCGCCAGACCAGCCAGGGCAAAAATGTTTTTATCTCCGTAGACAGCAGGAGTATCCAGCACAATCCTTTCTACAGAGCCTTCAAGACCAAAAGCTTTACAGCCAGGGATATTCTTCTGCATTTTACCTTGCTGGACTACCTGATGGTGAACGGAGAGGCAGGAATCGCAGAAATTCAGGATGGACTCTATGAGTCATACCCGGAAACCTTTGCGGGCACCTGGCCGGATGAGTCAACCATCCGCAAAAAGCTGCGTGAACTGCAGGACATGGGCATCATCTCTGCCCGGAAAGAAAAGCGCAGGATGATTTATGAACCCGTACGTGAACATATCGATTTGAAAGAATGGACCCATGCGCTGGATTATTTCTCCGAGCAGGCCCCGCTTGGCGTGGTTGGTTCTTTCCTCTTAGATAAGCTGCCAAAGCATGAAAGCTTGTTCCGCTTCAAACACCACTATCTGATGGGAGCCATCGACAGCGAGATTCTCTGCCAGCTGCTGGTGGCCATCGATGAGCACAAAAAGATCCGGCTGACGGTGAAAAATCTGCTTCCGGATGTGGAAGGAGAGTTTCTGACCTACATCAATACCCCGGTCAGCATTTATATAAGTACGGAAAACGGACGCCAGTACTGCATGGGCTGGAATGAAGAGGCGGGAAGATTTTATTTTTCCAGACTGGATCGGATCGTAAAGGTGGAACTTCTCAAAGAAGACCCTGACTTTGAAAAGCTTTCAGATCAGGCCCGGAAGGAACGGGAGCATCTCTGGGGCGTGTCATATGGCGGCCTGGAAGCACCCGGCAAGCCGGAACATCTGGAAATGGTCATCCTCGTCGGAAAGGGCGAGGGCTATATTCTGCAGAGACTGGAGCGGGAAAAGCGCTGCGGCAGGGTGGAAAAACTGTCCCCCGGCAGATACCTTTTTACGGCAGATGTCTACGACGCCCAGGAAATGCTGCCCTGGATCTACTCCCTGACCGGCCGTATTGAAAGCATCAGCTGCAGCAACGCTGAAGTCACAGACAGATTGTACCGGGAATTGGAAAAGACGGTGAGCTACTATGAGTAAAGACCTGATATTTCATGAAGTTTACGGCAGCTATTACAATGTGATCGCCAAGATCCTGGCAGAGGCAGCCAAAGAGAAACTGGACCGGAAAAGAATGCGGGAAATCATACTGGAGCATGCATTTTCCGAGAGCGTCCTGGCGATTCCGGATATGCTCAGGAAGGGAAAATGGCCGCTCATCGACGAAGATTACCGGACAGAGATCTTCTTCATGCCCCAGATGCCGCTGACAATCATACAGAAACGATGGCTCAAAGCCATTCTGGCCGATCCCAGGATCCGCCTGTTCCCGGGAATTACAGAACCGGAAGAGCTAAAGGAGGTCCGTCCCCTGTTCAGACAGGAGGACATCGTCTATTATGACCGCTATGCAGACGGAGATCCCTTTACGGATCCGGCATATATCGCCAACTTTCACACGGCCCTGCAGGCCCTGGAGGAGGGCAAGGCACTGGAGATCCGCTACCTGAACCGGAGGAATCAGGAGACTGCTCTTTACTGCCTGCCCGACCACCTGGAATATTCCTCCAAAGATGACAAATTCCGCCTCCATCTGCGCAGGGCGGCAAGAAGGAAGCAGTCCGTGCAGCAGCAGCTCAACATGGCCAGGATCATGGAATGCCATCTGGCAGAGTGGACAGGAGAGGACGGGGAAGCGCCCGGACTGGTCAGAGAGACGGCCGTTTTAGAGCTGATCGATACGGAAAATACCCTGGAGCGGGCTATGCTGCAGTTTTCCTATCTGGAAAAAGAGACAGAGCGTATCCAGGAAGAAGATGGCTACGGACCAGCACGCTACCGGATCAGTCTCCATTACGACAAGAGCGATGAGACAGAAGTCCTGATCCGCATCTTATCCTTTGGCCCCGGTATCTGGGTCACCGGACCGGAAAGGCTCCGCAGCGACATCAGAGACCGGCTTTTGCGGCAGAAAAGGCTTTTTTCAGAAAAATAGGGCAATGAGAAAAGTTGTCAGACAGAATAGCTGGTTACACTTGTCTAACCGCCTTGTTTTGAGATAAAATATGATTGCGTGAAAGCGCAAAAATAATTAAAGGAGGACCATATAATGGCAGACGAGAATAAAGTAAATCAGTACGCAGGTACACAGACCGAGAAGAATCTTGCAGCAGCATTCGCAGGTGAGTCCCAGGCCCGCAACAAATACACATATTTTGCAGAAGTAGCAAAGAAGGAAGGATACGAGCAGATCGCAGCTCTCTTCCTCAAGACAGCTGACAATGAGAAGGCACACGCACAGATGTGGTGCCAGGAGCTGGGCGGCATCGGCACAACAGCTGATAACCTCAAGGCAGCAGCTGATGGTGAGAACTATGAGTGGACCGACATGTATGTAGAGTTCGCTGAGACCGCTGAGAAGGAAGGCTTCAAGAGACTTGCAGCTAAGTTCCGCGCTGTAGCAGCCATCGAGAAGCATCATGAGGAGCGCTATCGCGCCCTGCTTCAGAATGTTGAGATGCAGCAGGTATTTGAGAAGTCCGAGGTTAAGGTTTGGGAGTGCCGCAACTGCGGTCATATCGTAGTTGGCGTGAAGGCACCGAAGATCTGCGCAGTATGCGGATATGAGCAGGCTTACTTCGAAGTAAACGCTGAGAATTATTAAGAAAGATCGATTGTGATCCGGGGAGTCTTTTCAGACTCCCCTTTTTTTATACACAGCGATGATGCTATAATGAAAATAGCAGGATTCAAACAGAACGGACTGACAAAGGAAGGGATGGCCGGTGAATATACAGGACAGAAAATTCGAGGTCTGGAAAAATGGTCTTCTGGACGTTTCCAGGCGCAATAAGCTGATGAATTACCGCAAGAGCCGCAGAGCGACCCTGCAGATCATAAGGCCGGGTATGAGCGAGCTCTACCGGAGACTGATGGGGGAGGGACCGGGGCTCATCTTCCGGAAAAACAGGTTCCTGGAGCCGGATCCCACCATAGACCGGATTCAGCACCTGTTCGGGCAGATGGGGCATCCGATCGAGATCGCGGAGGGCGAAGTGCGCTCTGACCTGGAGCTGGATGATATGGCCATGACCCTGGCAAACCTGCGCAGCAAGGCCCTTTTGGCCCGCGAGGAACAGGGTATCAATATCCTCTATGCCTGCTTTGGCTTTTTAAAATGGCGGCAGAAGCCATCCGAAGACTGGATGCTCTCGCCGCTTGTTCTGGTGCCTGTATCCGTCGAGAAAAAGACTATCCTGGGCCCTTACCATCTGAAGAGAATGGAAGAGGATATCGTGGTCAACCCCACCCTGGAGTTCGTCCTGGAAACCGAGCAGCACATCAAGCTGCCCGAATTTGACCCGGCCGGCCAGGAGCTGGATGCCTTTTTAGGCCAGGTGGAAGAGGCCATCGCCCAGACAGACTGGACCGTACAGCGCGAGGCCAGCCTGGGCCTTTTATCCTTCCTTAAAATCGTCATGTACAAGGACCTGGAGAAGAACCGTGAAAGGATCTTCGAAAATCCTGTTATCAAGGCCTTCTGCGGGGATGGCTCCGGACTGCCTGTGATCGAGGAAGAATGGGAAGACTATGACCATGATCAGGATCCGGCGGCGGAGACCGCCCAGGTGGTCGGCGCGGACGCCAGCCAGAAGGATGCCATCCTCCTGTCCAGAAAAGGGGTCAGCTTTGTTCTGCAGGGCCCTCCGGGAACCGGCAAGAGCCAGACCATCACCAACATCATAGCCCAGGCCATGGCAGACGGCAAAAAAGTCCTCTTTGTCTCCCAGAAAATGGCAGCTCTGAGTGTGGTTTACAGAAGACTGGAAGAAGCGGGACTTGCGGATTACTGCCTGTCCCTGCATGATTACAAGGCTGAAAAAAAGGCAGTCCTTGGAGAGCTTGTACGGACTCTGGACGCACCGAAAAAAAGTCTCAAAACCGGGGCGGAAACTGTATTCCCCAGACTGGAACATGAAAAAGAGATACTCAACAATTATGTCAGAGAGATGACCCAGAAGCGCCAGCCTCTGGACATGAGCCTCTTTACATCCATGCACCAGCTTGCCGGCC